>JBGUEF010000015.1:0-23102 GCA_041821485.1 Deltaproteobacteria bacterium | reverse complement strand
CAGAACCGAGGCCGGGGATCCGGGGCCGGGACGGGGCAGCGTCCGTGTCAGTGCCAGCGTCAGTGCCAGCGTCAGTGCCAGTGTCAGCGTCGGTGTCAGTGCCAGCGTCAGTGTCAGCGTCAGCGGCTGATCGTCTTCGAGCGGCTTGCCTGGATATGGGTGATCGCGACTGCGAGCGCGTCGGCGGCGTCCTCTTCGGGTGGCGTCTTCAGCCCCAGCACCGCCGAGACCAATCGCCCCACCTGCGTCTTGTCAGCAGCACCCCGGCCCACCACCGTGCGCTTCACGATTGCCGGTGGGTATTCGTGCACCTCGAGGCCGGACTCTGCGGCGGCCAGCAACGCCACTCCACGGGCATGACCGAGCTTTAGGGCGGCGTTGGGGTATTTCGCGAAGAAGATTTCTTCTACCGCGACGGACTCGGGCTGGTGCTCGGCGATGACCTGCTGCAGCCCCTGGTGGATCAAGTGGAGTCGCTTGGCGAGCGGTTGCTTCTCCGGGACCGCAATCGTCCCCGCTGCAACATGGCGAAGCCGCGTGCCTTCGAGTTGCACCACACCCCATCCGGTGCGCCGGCTGCCGGGGTCGATGCCCAGGACACGCATGGGCGGGTTAGGCCATCTCCGCGAGCGCCTGCTCGCTGAGCTCGAAGTCGGAGAATACGTTCTGGACGTCGTCGTTGTCTTCGAGCGCTTCGTACAGTTGAATCAGCTTCGCCGCGTCGCTGCCTTCGACGACTTTGGGATTGTTGGGGATGTAAGCGAGCGCCGCCTCCCGCACCGTGATCCCCGCCTTGTCGATAGCATCTCGAACCGCGTCGAGATCGTTGCGAGCCGTCGTCACCACCCATTCGTCGCCGACCAGCTCCATGTTCTCGGCGCCACCGCCAACGGCCGCCTCAAAGAGCTCGTCCTCGGTGGCGGCGTCTTTGTCGACCCGGATGATGCCCTTCTGCTCGAAGGCCCAGAGCGCGGCACCGCTGCTGCTGATCTGCCCATGGTTCTTGTCGAAGAGCTTGCGCACCTCGGCGATCGTTCGGTTGCGATTGTCGGTGACGACCTCACAAATGAACAGCGCCCCATCGGGGCCCACTCCCTCATAGACGAGCTCCTCATACTGGACCCCCTCCAGTTCCCCGGTGCCCTTCTTGATCGCGCGGGTCACGTTCTCGGCTGGCATATTCACGCCGCGGGCCAGGTCGATCGCACGCCGCAGCCGGGCGTTGCCCTCGGGATCGCCACCGCCGACACGCGCCGAAATTGTGATCTCCTTGATGACTTTCGTGAACAATTTCGCGCGCTTGGCGTCCTGGGCACCCTTGCGTCGCTTAATTGTCGACCATTTGCTGTGGCCACTCATTTCGCCCTGTTATTGAACGGAATTCTTTGGTTTTCAAGCCGATCCCGCCAGTGAATATGCCCTGAGCCCAGGCGTCGAACCTCCCATGAAACGCTTCGGGATCTTCATCATCGCGCTATCCGGGCTCGCCGGCTGCAACACCGATTCACGCTACTTCTGTATTGCCGACGGACCGCTCAGTGATCGCGGCTGCTTCCTGTGCAGCGGCGACGAGTGCGATCCGCAGCCGGCACCGCGGCGGGACCTGTGCGTGGCGGATACCGACTGTGCCGTAGGCGCGGTCTGCACGACGCTCGGCTGTGTCGGTGAGTGCGAAGAGCAATACGATTGTCCGGTCGGCACGACCTGCGCGGACAATGGACTTTGTCTCAACCCTCTCGAAGATGAACCCGACCCGCCCGCCTTCCGCTGCCAGTTCAACTTCGAGTGCGGCGACGCGCGTATCTGCATCGATGGTGAGTGTCTATTGACTTGCCTCGATGCGCCTTGTCCCGAGACGCAGGAGTGCGTGGCCGGCGCGTGCCGCCCTTGCGCCGACGACACTTGCCTCACTAGCTGCACCGATGATGGCAACTGCGCCGAACACGAGTACTGCAGCTCGTTCCAATGCATCCCCGACACTCGCCCCGAACAGTTCTGCCCGGACAACGAGTGTCAGCCCGGCCGTCTCTGTGTTCGCGGCCAGTGCCGTACGCCCTGCGATACCGACGACCAATGCGCGCGCATCGACGCGACAATCCGCTTCTGTGCGCCCGTCGAGGAGCAGAACCTTTGCGTGCGAAGTAGCGAGGTGCTCGCGGAGTGTCAGCTCAACGTCGATTGCGGACTTGGTGAGGAGTGCGTCGACGGTGCCTGCGCGGTGAGCTCCGAGTCGCCCTGAGCGAGCCTGAGCCGAAGCGCCTCGTAGAGGCTCGCAACGCCGACGTAAGTGAATCCACCGCTAAACAGGAGCAGAAAGGGCACGCTCGCCCAGCTCTGGGTGGCGATCGCGACGATCAGCGTGGCCGTGCAGTAGACCCCAAACGCCAGCTCGATCGTGTTGTGCCAGGGCCACCGGCCGCGGTAACGGTACGCTCCCGAAGCAGGTCTGCCGTCGACGACACCGCGCTTGGGCGTCCGCACGAACTCGACGTCACGCCCGAACAGACCTTCGATTGCAGCTCGACCGTTGTTGACCGAGAGGCCGATACCAAGCGCCATCATCGCCGGCAATCGCTTGAGCGCTTGCCAGCGCTGGCCGTAGAGATCGTAGTGCGCGACCATGTAGAATGCCGCGACGGATCCGCACGTAGCCAAGAAGAGCGGCACGTCGAGCAGCAGAAGCTCGGGATGCTCCATGTGGCGGCGAATCAGCATGTTGGGGAGCTGGAGCGCCGCCAACACGAGCAGAAACACGTAGGCCAGATTGTTGGTCAGGTGGAAGAACGCTTCGGTCTTCACTTTGCGGCTCACCGGTGAACGTAGGATCGAACCGAGCAGCTTGCGCGCGGTTTGAACCGAACCCTTGGCCCAGCGGTACTGCTGTCCTTTGAAGCTGTTCATGTCGCATGGGAGCTCCGCAGGAGCGCTCACGTGCGGGGCATAGACGAATTTCCAACCGGCGAGCTGTGCGCGATAACTGAGATCCATGTCTTCGGTGATCGTGTCGTGCTGCCAACCGCCCGCGTCCGTGATCGCGGCTTTTCGCCACATTCCTGCCGTGCCGTTGAAGTTGAAGAAACGCCCGGAGCGATTGCGCGCCGCGTGTTCGATGATGAAGTGCCCGTCGAGCAGCATCGCCTGGCAGCGAGTGAGCGGTGAACGATCGCCGTTCAGATGCGCCCATCGGGCTTGCACCATCCCAACGGAAGGGTCCCGGAAGAAATCGATCAGCTCCCTGAGAATGGAGGGGCCCGGAACGAAATCGGCATCGAATACCAACAAAAAATCGCCCTTCGCGCGCATCATGCCAGCTTCGAGCGCGCCTGCCTTGTACCCGGTGCGGTCGGCCCGGTGCAGATAGGCGACATCGAGCCCTTCGTCGCGCAGCGCCCTGCACTTGATGCGCGCGATTGCCGACGTGGCGTCGGTCGAGTCGTCGAGCACCTGGATCTCGAGGCGGTGGCGTGGGTAATCGATGCGCGCCGCCGCGTCGATCAGGCGCTCCGCGACGAACATCTCGTTGAACATGGGCAATTGGATCGTGACGATGGGCAGGTCCGCTTCGTCGAAGCGAGATCGCGGCGCAGTTCGCTCGTGACGGTGGCGCAGGTACAAGAAGAGCAGCGCGCTTCGATGAGCTCCGTATAGCGCCAACGCCCCGAGCGTAACCAAATAGAGAGCGATGACCAGTGTCTGCAAGGTGGGTTCCATGAGTATGGAGGATGCGCCGCGAGGTTACGCGGTCGGCGTCTCCGCCGCCGCTGCGATCTTCGCACCTGCTCGCAGGCGCGCCAGAGTCTTTTCTTTGCCGAGCACTTCCATCACCTCGAAGAGCCCAGGACTCCGTGTGCGCCCCGTCATCGCGACGCGCGCGGGTTGTGCGACGACTTTCATCGGGAGCTCGTTCTCTTCGAGCCAAGCTTTGACGGTTGCGTCCAGTGGTTCTCGGGTGAATGGTTCGACCGTTTCCACGACCTCGGCGAGCCGCAGCAGGGCCTGGGCGTTCCCGGGAACCAGGAACTTTCGTTTGCCTTTGGCTTCGAACTCGACGTCTCGGAAGAAGTATTCGACCGCATCGGCGACATCGACGAAGGTTTCCGCGCGAGGCCTCACGTAGGGAATCGTTTTCAGGAGAACCGGGTCGTCTGGTCCGACGTCGATCCCGATATTTGCGAGAAAGGGAACCGTCCAGCGCGCGATCTCCTCGTCGGATAGCATCCGAAGGTGCTCTGCCTGCACGTGAAGGAACTTCTTGGCGTCGTACCGGCCCGCGGTCGTGCCGACGCGGTCCCAGCTGAACTTCTCGATGAGCTCCTGGCGCGTGAAGATCTCCTGGTCGCCATGCGACCAGCCGAGTCGTGCCAAGTAGTTGAGGACCGCGTCCGGGAGGTAGCCCATGTCGCGATACTCGAGAACACCGACCGCGGCGTGGCGCTTCGAGAGCTTTTCGCCGTTGGGTGCGAGCACCATCGGCATGTGTGCGAACTTAGGAACGGGAGTATCGAGCGCTTCGTATAGAAGTATCTGAGGCGCGGTGTTGATCATGT
This sequence comes from Deltaproteobacteria bacterium, assembly GCA_041821485.1. Taxonomy (GTDB): domain Bacteria; phylum Myxococcota_A; class Polyangia; order Polyangiales; family Houyiibacteriaceae; genus SG8-38. The sequence continues at coordinate 18,555 of JBGUEF010000015.1, read as the reverse complement.
GGTCGTCACCTCGGGCCACGAGCGTGACGCCCATGGTCAGGTCATCGACGACGCAGCCGAAGTTGTAGAGAGGCATCCCATCCGGACGCAACAAGATGAAGTCCTGCTGCGTCGAGTTCAGGATGTCGATCCGGCCCTTGACCTCGTCGATCCAACTCGTGGTTCCGTCGTGAGGCGCGCGGAACCGAATCACGTGGCGTGCGTTCGGATCCTCGGGCGCATCGGCGCGGTCCCGCCAAGGGCTCTGAAAACGGAAGCCGTCTTTGGTGCCGCTCTTCTGATGCGCTTCGCGCGCGGCTGCGATTTCGCCTTTCGTCGCGTAGCAACGATACGCGTGGCCCGATCGGATCAGCGTTTCGGCGTAGTCGGCGTAGATGTCGAGGCGCTCGCTCTGCACGTAGGGGCCGTGGTCCCCACCGACTTCGGGGCCCTCGTCCCAGTCGAGACCGAGCCACCGCATGGACTCGAGCACGATCTGGATGCTCTCTTCGGTGCTGCGCTCACGGTCCGTGTCCTCGATTCGAAGGATGAACGTCCCGTCGTGCTGGCGCGCCCAGAGCCAGCTGTACAGAGCGGTCCGCACCCCGCCGATGTGCAGATACCCCGTGGGCGACGGCGCAAACCGAACGCGAACTTCCGACATGGCCGGAGAGCTACCCGCCCCCCGTGATGGGGTCAAGCGAAGGAAATCGCCTTGACCCCAACTGGCCGGGTAATCACGCTCTCGCGTTCATGGGAGCGCCCGAGGTTCTAATCGACCGGCTCAACCGCGGCGTTCGAAGGCGCAACGCGCGGTGGACTTTCGTGCGCGATCAGGCGTTTGGTGACGCCCTCAAGCTCCGACGACTTCGCTTGGGCAACGGGTTGACTGTCCTGTTGCTAGTCGACCGCTCCGCGCCGACGGTCAGCTATCACACATGGTTTCGTGTAGGTTCGAGGAACGAGCGTCCAGGGAAAACCGGGCTCGCGCATCTGTTCGAGCACTTGATGTTCAGCGAAACGCGGAACCACCCGCACGGTGAGTTCGATCGTCTGATGGAGGGGGCGGGGGCCGAAGCCAATGCGGCGACCTGGACCGATTGGACCTGCTACTACGAGAATGCGCCTCGTGATGCGCTTCCGCTCCTGATCGAGCTCGAGGCTGATCGGATGTCGAATCTCGTGCTGCGAGTTCCGCAGGTGACCTCGGAGAAGGAAGTGGTCGCCAACGAGCGCAAGCTTCGTGTGGACGACGACGTCGAAGGCAAGGCCCTCGAGATGCTCTACGACAACGCGTTTCGTCGGCATCCGTATCGCTGGCCAACGATTGGTTCGATGCAGGACATTCGCGGTTTCACCGTTCGCGATTGCCAAGAGTTCTACCGAACGCACTACGCGCCGGGCAACGCCACGGTCGTGATCGCTGGCGACTTCAACGAACAAAAGGCTCTTTCGCACGTGCAAAAGCACTATGGCGGCCTGTCCGCTTCGCGCGCAGCGAAACCCACGACGCCAGCGAAGGAGCCCTCGCAGCGTGCAGAGCGCGTTCTTCAGCTCACAGTACCCACCCCAACCGAAAAGCTCCTCATCGGGTACCACGCGCCGTCATTTTCCGACCCTGACACCCCGGCTCTCGTCATTGCGAACGAAGTGTTGTTCGGCGGGACCAGCTCGCGGCTCCATCGGCTGTTCTGCCTCGATCAGGAAGTCGCGTTGTCGGTTCGCGGTTCGATCTCGCCCTTCATCGACCCCGGCCTTTTCGAGATGTGGATCTTTCTCCGAGAGGGTAAACCGAAGGAAGACGCGCTTGCCCTCCTCGATGGCGAGATCGATCGGCTGGGTTGCGATGGCCCGAGCCGACGCGAGCTCGACAAGGCGATCAACCAGCTCGAGCTTTCGTTCTTGCACAGCATGGAGACCGCCGGCGGCAAGGCCGAACAGATCGGCTTCTACGAAACCGTCGCCAATGACGGTGCTGCCGTCTTCGACCGGCTCGCTGCCTACCGGAACGTCTCCGCGGATGACGTGAAGCGCGCGGTCACCAAGTACCTTCGCCACTCTCGCCGCACGCGAGTCGAGATCTTGCGAAAAGCGTCATGAGTGTCTTCTTCGAACCGAGCGACGCGCTGCCTATCGTGGATTTGGAGATCGCGCTTCCTGTGGGCAGTCTTCAGGATCCGGCGGGACAGGAGGGCCTCGCCCAGCTCACCGGGCACCTCATGAGACGTGGGCCCCGTGGGCTTTCGCAGGAGCGATTTGAAGACCGGTTGGCGAGCCTCGGGGCTCGAATGTCCGTCGAAGTGTCGATGCGTTCCACGCGCGTTCGCGCCACGGTGCTTCGCCGCAACTTGGAGCCGCTGCTCACACTTCTCGCCGATGTGGTTTGGCGCCCCGCACTTCGCGGAAACGACTTTTCGAAGCTCAAACGGCGGGCCGAGGCGGCGCTCACCGCCCGGCTCGACGACGACCAGGCCTTGGGTGCGGTGTGTTTTAGACAGGCGCTCTTTGGCGAGCACCCGTACGGGCGCACCTTGAGTGGACACACCGACAGCCTTGCGCGCATCAGCATCCAACATGCCAAAGAATTCTACGCGAGAAACATCGCCAGGGGTGCGTTTCTGGTCGGGGTCTCGGGCCACGTGAGCGAAGCTGAGGTGCGCTCGCTCGTTGCCTCCCATTTTCCGAAGGTCAGACGCGCGGGAAGGAACGTCTCGGATGTCCCAGCGACGCGCGCCCGCCGCGGCCGTCACGTGGTCATCGTGGACAAGCCGGAGCGCACACAGACGCAGCTAATCATCGGCACTCTCGGCGCGCGCACCCGCGATCGCAATCTGTTCCCGCTCCTCGTCTCGAACACGGCGTTCGGAGGCACGTTCAGCGGACCTCTCATGCAACAGGTTCGCGGGGTTCGCGGCTGGAGCTACGGCGCGTACAGCAGGCTGCTTCACTCGACGCAGCGCGACGCATGGTATATGTCGACCGCACCGGCAGCCGAGTACTCGGCGGATTGTGCAGCCCTACAACTCGACCTGCTCGAGCGCTGGGTCGACGGCGGAACGAAGCAAACCGAGCTCCGCTTCGCGCAGCGCTATTTGATCAACAGCCACTGCTTTGATCGCGACACCGCATCCAAGCGCCTCGAGGCTCGGCTCGATGTCGAGCTCTTGGACATCCCGCGGAGCTACGTCGACAAGTACGACCAACTCGTCGCTCGCGTCACCAGGAAAGAGGCGAACAACGCAACGCGTGCTCGGATTTCGGACAAGGATCTCACGATCGTCGTTGTCGCCACCGCAAGCGAGGTCGCGACCTCCTTCGAGCGCCTTCCAGGCGTGAAGTCAGTCGAAATCGTCCCCTTCGACCGCAACTAGTGTGCGAGAGACAAGGTCCGCACACTAATTGATCAGGGAGCGCCGCAGCTCGGAGCGACTCCAGATGCGGGGCACCCGGACCTGCGCGAGCTCGGCGAGGCGTTCGGCCCGCTCACACAATGCCCCGTCGGGCTCTGGCAGAATGATCGTCCGAAGGTTCTCGGACCTCGTGAAGAACTCGACCACGTCCATCGAGCGCGGGTCGTGCGTTACCGAGTGAATGATCAACCCCGCGTACTCGGTCTCTTCGTTCTCGAGCTCGCGAACCGCGTCGGCAAGCGAGTCGACTCCGAATACCGGCAGACCGAAGCTTCGGATCTCGGATTCGATCTCTTCGCGCACCCGACGCCGCGGTTCGAACACCAGGAGCGGGAGGTGCGAGGTGTCGGCGTCGCGTCGGAGGAGCGCGCGCAACACAGCGTTGTGAATCGCGTCTTCTTGGTCGGCCGACAGCACCGGGAACGCGATCGCGAGACCCACGCCGTTCTTCTTGTCACGCACGCGGCGCACCGAGCCGGTTAGACTCATCGTCTCGTGGCCCGTCTCGAGATCGATCAACAGGTGCACGAGATGACCGGGACGCAGGTCACGTTCACCGGAAACCATCGCGCCGCCGGCGGAGATGTTCTCGAGCGTATACTGCCCGACGTGGTCGCCGCGCTGAAACAAGACAGCGCGGCCGTCCAGGTCGACCCTGTGGTTCGAGCGTCGGTCTCGTTCTGCCCGGGCATGCCCCATTGAGCTTTCAGAGTGCCGAGTTGCGCAATGAAAAGCTAGTCCACAAGGGGTGATAACCCGATCGGTTGTATGTGATTTTACAGTTCGTTTTAGGGGCTTCTCAAAAGCGCGAATGATTGTATAATCGCCGAGAAGCGAGGGCGTATCTATGATGAACACACGAATACGCGACATTCTCCGCAGAAAGGGCGAAGACGTGTATTCGGTTGGCCCGCTTGCAACGGTCATCGACGCCGTCAACACGATGAATGATCATCACGTCGGCTCGGTGTTGGTATGCGAAGGCGGCTATCCCGTAGGCGTTTTTTCGGAACGCGACGTTTTAGTTCGCGTTGTGGCGGCCCAGCGCGACCCGCGGCAAACGCTAGTGCGCGACGTGATGACGACCCGCCTCTACACCGCATCACCAGATGACACCTTGCTCGAAGTGATGCGGCTGATGACCGATCGCCGTTGCCGTCACGTGCCGGTGATGGAAGGCGAGCTTCTAGTTGGCCTCGTCTCGATCGGCGATCTCACCAAAGCCAGCCAATACAATCTGCGCCAAGAGGTCCGCGAGCTTTCGAGCTACATCGGAGGCCCCTACTTGAGCTAGCACGCGTTCCACTTCCCCCAACGCGTCAAAAAAGGCCACCTGCCCCCCCAAACAGGTGGCCTTTTTACTAAGTGCGCCGACACTGCCACTGCCCCACGGTCTCGGCCACGGTCACGGCCCCTGCCTCCCCGTCTCTGACGCTTCCGCCCCGGTCTGATACAGTTCCTCTCCTATGCCGAGCCTCAAGTGGATGGTGTCTGAAGGCCGGCCCCGCGTGTTTGGGATTTACAAGCGCGTGACCTCGATTGGGCGAGCCGGGGCCAATGATGTGTCGATCGATTCGGACTCGTTAGAGGCTCATCACGCACAGGTCGTGTTCGACGGGCGAGACTTTTCGGTGGCCACGGTCGATGCGGGGGCGGACCTACTCGTCAACGGGAAGAAGAAGAAGAAGTCCAAGATTTACCACAACGACAAGTTGATGCTCGGTGATGTCGATCTGGTGTTTTCCCTCTACGACGAGAGCGGCAGCGCCCGCGAACTCGACTCCGAAAGCAGCCATTCGCAGGCCTCGGAGATCGAGGGCATGCTGAAGCTGAGCGATTTCAATCGCCGGTTGCTGGAGATCCAGACGATCCCCGACCAGATAGAGACCTTGCTCGATGCGGTCATCGACGTAGTGCACGCGAACAAGGGGTTCGTGATCTTGCTGAGAGATGGCGATCCGGAGATCGCCGCTGCGCGTAACGTCGATCGAGAGACGATTCCGGACGCGGTGACGCAGCTTTCGGACAGCATCCTCCGACGGTGCATCGACACGCGGCTGCCGCTGATCGTCAGCGATGCCGTGAACGACACGATGTTCAACTCGAGCGAGAGCGTACTCGACCTGCAGCTCAGCTCGGTCATGGTCGCGCCGCTGATTGCACAGGGACAGCTCCTCGGGTTGATCTACGTCGGCAATGACAACGTGGTGAACCTCTTCGAGCAGTCGAGTCTCGAAGTCCTGACCGTGTTCGCAGGGCAGGCTTCGCTCATCTTGCAGAACGCGATTCTACTCAATCAGCTGACGACCGATCGCGATCGCATTGTGGAAGAGCTCGAGGCGCAACGGTTCGGCGACATCATCGGGAGTTGTCCGAGCTTGCAGGAGGTTTTTCGGCGCGTCGAGAAGGTGGCCGCCGCAGATATCAACGTGCTGATCACCGGCGAAACAGGCACGGGCAAGGAGCTGTTCGCCCGAGAGCTTCATCGCCGTTCCAATCGGGTCGACGGGCCGCTCATCGTCGTCAACTGCGGTGCGATTCCGGAAAACCTGATGGAATCGGAGCTTTTTGGTCACGTGCGTGGCGCGTTCACCGGTGCGGTCTCCACACGGCAGGGCAGCTTCCAAGCAGCCGATGGAGGCACGCTCTTCTTGGACGAGATTGGCGAGATGCCCCTCGCGCTCCAGGTCAAACTCTTGCGCGCGCTTCAGGAGCGCGTGGTCGTGAAGGTCGGTGACACGAAGCCTCAGTCGGTCGACATCCGCGTGCTCGCCGCGACGAACCGTGATCTCGAAGCGGCGATCAAGGACGCGACGTTCCGTGAGGATCTCTACTATCGTTTGAACGTCGTCAACCTTCACCTGCCGCCGCTTCGGGAGCGCGGTGACGACATCGTGATCCTCGCGAAGTTCTTGCTCAACAAGTACGCGGCGGAGTTCGGCGCGACGGTCAATGGCTTCACGCCCAAGGCCCTCGATGCGATGCGAAGCTATGACTGGCCGGGCAACGTCCGTCAGTTGGAGAACCGTATCAAGAAGGCCATCGTGCTTGCGGACAAGACCTTGATCGGTCCGGAAGACCTCGACCTCGGCGCTGACCAGCAACGCGCAGTCGTCCCGCTCACGCAGGCGCGGGAGGACTTCACGCGGCAATACATCCTCGAAGTCCTCGAGCGAAACGGCGGGAATCGCACACGCACGGCTCGTGATCTTGGGGTCGATCCGAGGACCGTGTTCCGATATTTGGAGCGCGATCCGGACGCCCCGGAACCGGGTGGGCCTGCCCGAGGCTGACATTAATGTCATAGGTAACCCCTGAATTTCGTGGGATAATGCGGAAAACCTAAGGGTTTTGCGCTCCGGAGCCCCGGCATGGCCTTTGCTTCTAAATTTCGTGGGATGCTTTTCTTTGCTTCATGCGTGGCGCTGGGCGCCTCCGCCTCCAGTACTGGGTGCATCGCGACCAGCACGATTGAGTTCGAGCCGGTGGAGAACTTTCCGCCATCGATCGTCAGTCAGCCGCTCGCCAACTTTCCACTGAACGAGATCGGCCGAATTAATCTCGATGATCCGCTTCCCCCGGGCGAACCCGCGGAGATGCCGCTTCAGGTGATCATCCGCGATCCGAACTTCGATCAGACTCTCGAGTACCGAATCTTTCTAGATCCTCCCCCCCCGCCCGCGGCTGAGTTCGCCACACAGCAGGGCGACATCGAGCCGACGGGCTTCCTCGAGCGTCCCCGAACCTTTGCGATATCCTACGACGAGCTGGCACCTGGCGAATGTCACAAGATCGAGCTCGTCGTGGTGGGGCAGTTCGCCAGCAATGTCGAGCAGCGCCGCCCCGTGGAACCCGGCGACATCGACCAGGCGACTTGGTGGGTCGAGGTGATCGACGACGATCATCCAGTCATTGAAGTGGAGTGCCGATGAGACCGTCCTTGGTACTGGCTCTCTTCCTTGCGGCCGGATGCAGTTTCGAATCGCCGGAGGTTCAGACGATCGAGAATTCCTGTGCGAACGACACGAGCTGTTCGACGGGTGTGTGTGATGGCAACATCTGCATTGATGACTCCGGCGCTTCGGTGGATGTCGCGATCGAGGTGCTGAGCGACTCATCCGAGGTACAGCTCGCAACGCCTGCGAGCTGGGCGATCGGCCCGGAGTCGTTCTCAGGCTCGAGCACCCGTGACGTCTTGCTTCCCGCGACGCGTGAGGTCCGTGGCCTGGTCCAGTGGGATGGTGTGCGCGTTCCCGCAACGCTCCGTTTCGTTCGTAGAATGGATGGGGCCGTCGAGCCGTTGCGACCAGTGCCGATCGAAGTGGACACCTTGCGCGAAGCATCGGGGGGCGATGGGCCCGAGGGCTACGACTTCAGTACGGTGCTCGTCGCCGGCGAGACCTACGATGTCGTCGTCCTGCCGAGCAGCGACATGGTGATGACGCCCACCCAAGAGGCTGCACCTGCGATCCGCAGTCTTCCTCCGCTCTACCTCGAGCTTCACGTGGAGGACGGCGAACTCACAGCGCCGTTCCGGTTCGATGTCGCGTTTCCTCCGGATCTCGACGAGGCTTGTACGGAGAACGTCGACATTGGCTGCACCTTGGAAGCCCAGATTCTCAGCGTCGACGATGGGGCGGAGCTGCCGGAGGCGGGGCTGCAAGTGCGTGCCATCGACGAGCAAACCGCACGGGTCGTTTCCTCCATCGGCGAGACCGACGAGTACGGCCGCTTTGCGATTCGCATCAGCGACACGGCATCCGACTACTTGATTCGAGTGACCTCCAGTGCCGGAGGCGATCCCTTCCCGTCGGTCTCCGTTGATCCGGACGTGGCGTTCGCCGACGATCCGATCGAGAAGCGCATTTACATTCCGCGCCTCGAGCCCGTTCAGTTCACGGGCCGGGTTCGCGACGCCGAGGACAGCCCGGTGCCCGGCGCGACGGTCCGGTTTCTGTCGATCGTGAGCTTCGATGCGAGTGAGCTGGGGCTCGAGGGCTCGTTCACGGCGTCGGCGACGACCAATGAGGACGGCAGCTTTGGCGCGGAGCTCTTGCCAGGCTTCTACTCGATCTCGGTCACACCCCCGGAAGATGTCGACAACCGCTGGGGTATCCTTGCCTCCGAAGCCCTGGTCGGCGAAGGGTTCACGGAGGCTGAAACCTTGGTCGTCCCGTCCCAGATCCGTCTTCGCGGCCAGGTCTCGACGTTCAGCGACGAGTCTGCGTCAGGCGTCACGATCCTCGCACGCGCGCGTCTGAGTAAAGACTTGGGCATCCTGCATCGATCGCAGGAGGCGGTGTCCAGTGACCTGGGCACCTTCGCGATGAGCGTGGATTCCGGGCTCTACGACATGCACGTGAAGATGTCGTCAGAAACTGGTTTTGCCTGGTTGGTCGAACCCGAGCTCGTGATGAGCGAAGTGAGCGGTGACTTGGAGCGGGCCTATCGCTTGGACCCCCCCATTCCGGTACACGGCGTGATTCGAGCGAGCGACGGAGAGGTCGTGCCGAACGCGCTGATCCGCGCCTACGCGTTCACGAGTGCCGAAAGCGGCACGAGTCGTCCCATCCAAGTCGCCGAAACGGTGTCCGGCGAAGACGGCAGCTATCGCTTGCTCATCGCTCCTCGTCTCGCTGACGAATGAGCATCCAGACAATCGCCGCGAGACCAAGCCAACCGGGCCAGTCTCCGAAGTGCGTGTACAGCGTGTCGCCGTCGAGCATGTGGACGTCGTAGCGAATGTTCTCGCGGGTGAGCACTCCGGTTTGGGCGACGATGCGTCCGAGCGGGTCCACCACCGCACTGATGCCGCTGTTGGTCGCGCGCACCATGTACCGGCGATGCTCGATTGCGCGAAACTGTGACAAGACGAGGTGAATCCCAGGCTCCTGCGTGTCCCCAAACCAGGCGTCGTTGGTGAGGTTGATCAGAATGTGGGGCTTGGCTTCGCGCACCATCTTTCGTGTGAAACGCGCGAGGACGTCCTCGTAGCAAACCGGCGTGGAAATGCGCCAGTCCCCCAAGGTCACCGGGCGAACGTGGGTCCCTGCCGTGAACCGGCCGCTGTTCGGAGAGAGCTCGTAGAGAAAAGGAAACGTGTCGCCGAAGGGGAGGTACTCGCCGAACATTAGGAGGTAGGTCTTGTCGTAGGTCGACTGAACCATGCCCTTCTCATCGGTCAGGAAGACGGTGTTGTAGATCTTGCGCTGCCCGTCGACGAGCTCCGTCGACACGCCGCCGAAGAGGATCGGGGTCTCGAGGTCTTTGCGGACCCGGTTTGCGTCGGTGGGCAAGGTGCGAGGCAGGCCGCCGACGTAGGCGGACTCGGGCCACACGATGAGATCGAGCTCGCCCGCCTCTTCCAGTTGTCGGCTTTGCTCGAGGTGGCGCCGGTGACCCTCGATGGCCTCGGTGCGCTTCTCGAAGATGCCCATGTTCACCTGTACGACCCCGAGACGCAGGACCGGAGCGGCTTCCATTTGCGCTTCGACCTGGGCGATCCGGACGGTGCCGTAGATGACGGTGAGGGCGACTGCGGCGGCCGTGAGCCCCCAGACCAGCTTCGGAGCCCGGTCGCGCCGGGGCCACCAACGCGTGGCTTCGTAAATCGACAGGTTCACCAACGCCATCACGACTGTAACGAGCATGGGGCCGCCGAGATCGGCGATCTGAACGACCGTCGTTTGGTGCTGGAGGCTGTTGGACAGATAGGTTGGGAAGAGCGAGGGATAGAGCCATTCGATCAGCAGCAGGACCGGGATGGCGACGATGCTCGTCTCCCAACCGCGAAGCCTCAGCGCGCGGTAGATCAGGCCGTAGACCGCGAAGTTGAATCCGAGATAGGCCGAGAAGATCAACCAGAAGAGCGCGCTCGCGGCGTACCCATATCCCGAGAACACATCGAGGAACTCGACGAGCCAGTGGTAGCCGCCTGCGCACGTGACGGTTCCATACAACCAAGCGACCGCGAACGTGTGTCGCCAGGTGCGCCCCAGGCCGAGCTCCAGCGCGCCCCAAAGAGGGACCAGGCACAGCAGCGAAAGCGGCCAAAAACCAAACCCAGCCCAGCCGAGGAAGTAGAGCACACCGCCGAGCGTGGCGAGGCCGTACGCTTGATACCGGGGCGGCAGGCTCGCGCTCGTGGAAATGCTCTCCGTCACTGAGCGCTTACTAGCACGCGTTCGGTGGACTCGCGCACGATGTCGAGCAGGCGCTCGAGGTCAGCGTCCTCGATGTTGAGAGGTGGAACGACGTACACGGTGTTGCCGAGCGGGCGAAGATGCGCGCCGAGCTCGAGCGCCGCATCGGCGATTTGCCACCCGACCGTGCCCATGTAGCCACGCGCTCCCACCTCGAAGGCGGCGCACATACCGAGTGAGCGAGCGGCGCTCACTCCGGGGACCTCGACCATGCTTTGGATCCGCTCGGCTAGCCTGGCGGCTTTGGGCTTCGCGGCTTGCAGAACCTGGTCGTCGCGATAAATCGCTAGGACTTCGCGCGCGATCGCCGCGCCGAGCGGATTGCCGCAGAAGGTGTGCCCGTGCATGAGCGCGCGGCTCCGGTCCCCGCGAAAGCCGTCGTAGACGCGATCGGTGGCCAGTGTGGCGGCGAAGGGGAGCACGCCGCCCGACAGCCCTTTGGCGGTGCAAAGAAGATCTGGCGCGATGCCCGCGTGGTCGCATGCCCACATCGGGCCGGTCCGGCCCAGGCCGGTGAAGACTTCGTCGGCGATCAGGAAGGTGTCGGCCCGTTCGGTTTCCTGCCTCAGCTCGGCGAGGAGACCGGCGGGGTACATTCGCATTCCAGCCGCGCCCTGTACGATCGGCTCGACGATCACCCCGGCGATCTGGTCAGCGTCATTGCGAAGCAGTGCACGCAGCCGTTCGAAGACGGGCTCCCATTGGTGATCGACCGCGTCAGGCGGCCTTTGCACGTCGAATAGGAGGGGCCGGAAGACACCGGTGAACTCATCGACGTCGCCCGCGCTCATCGCGCCTAAGGTGTCGCCGTGATAGGCGCCGGGGAGGGCGAGAAATCGAGTCCGCCCGGGACGGCCGTTCTGCTGCCAGTACTGGAATGCGATCTTCAGCGCGACCTCGACCGCGGTCGAGCCGTTGTCGCTGTAGAAGACCCGATTGAGGCCGTCGGGCGCGATCTCGACGAGCTCAGCGGCAAGCCGAGCGGCGGGCTCATGCGTCGCCGCAGCCAGCGTGCAGTGCATCATCCGCTCCGACTGCCGCGCGATCGCCGCCCGAAGACGCGGATGCCCATGCCCAAGGTTGTTACACCACCAGGACCCACTCGCATCGAGCACCCGCCGCCCATCCTCGGTGATCAACCACGGGCCTTCCGCCCGATCGACGACCAGCAGGGGACGGTTCGCGTGGTCGTCGCTCGATGTGTAGGGGCGCCATAGGTGCGCGCGGTCGAGGGCGATCAGCTCGGCATCGGAGGACATTTATGGGACTTTGCGCGTAGCGCGGCGAAAGCGCCAGCGACCCGTGGCACGGCGGAACGCGACGTCCGTCATCATGCGGGGCCGACGAGGACTTCGCGGCGGCCGCCGGCCTTTGAGCTTGGGGGTCCTACGACTCCCTCTTGTTCCATTCGTTCGACGAGCTTCGCTGCCTTGTTGTATCCGACGCTCAACTGCCGCTGGACGTGACTGATCGAGCAGTAGCCGGCGTTGGCGACCACCGCGACGGCCTGGTCGTAAAGAGGGTCGTCGCTGTCGCTTCCGAAGCCCTCGTCGTCGCGCGGCTTCAGGATCTCTTGCTGGTACTCGGGATCGCCTTGCTCGCGAAGGAAGTCGCACACCGCCTTCACCTCGTCTTCACTGACGTATGCGGCGTGCACGCGCTGAAGATCGCTGGCGCCTGGCGGGATCATCAGCATGTCTCCCATTCCGAGGAGATGCTCGGCGCCGGACCGGCCGAGGATCGTCATCGAGTCCTGGCGTTGTGACACTTTGAATGCGACTCGGGCAGGGAAGTTGGCCTTGATCATGCCGGTGATGACGTCGACGCTCGGGCGCTGCGTCGCGAGGATGACGTGAATACCAGAGGCTCGCGCTTTCTGTGCGAGGCGGGCGATGCAGGCCTCGACGTCTTTGGCCGCGACCATCATCAGGTCGGCGAACTCGTCGACGACGACCACCACGGAGGGCAGCTTCTCCGGCTCGAAGTTCTCGGCATCCGACGCTTCGCCGTCGGCCGGGTCGAGGAGAACCTCGTGCCCATTCGCGTCCTGCGCGCTGACCTTGCCCTTGCGCTTCGGCATGAACTTTTCGACCGAAAGATCGCCTCGCAGCACGCGGTCGACGCGCCGGTTGTACGTGTCGATGTTACGGGCGCCGGCGTCGGCAAACATCTGGTAGCGCCGCTCCATCTCATCGACCGCCCAACGAAGGGCGAGCGAAGCCTTCTTCATGTCGGTCACCACCGGCAGCAGCATGTGCGGGATGCCGTCGAAGACCTGCAGCTCGACGACCTTGGGATCGATCATCAGCATCCGGACCTCTTCCGGGGTCTTCTTTGCGAGGATCGACGTGAGCATCACGTTCAGCGCGACGCTCTTACCCGATCCCGTTGCGCCCGCGACCAACAAGTGCGGCATCCGAGCGAGGTCGACGTAGATGGGCTGACCTCCGATGTCCTTGCCCAGCGCCATCGGAAGCGCGCCGCTGTGCTTTTCCCAGCGGCGGTCGTCGAGGATCTCTCGCAGGTGAACGGTTTGTCGCACGTCATTCGGCAGCTCGAACCCCACGCGTGCTTTGCCTGCGATCGGGGCCACGATGCGAACCTTCTGGGCCGCCAACGCCATGGCGAGGTCATCAGCCAAGCCGGCGATCTTGGAGACTTTCGTCCCGCTTTGAGGCTCGAACTCATACATCGTCACGACGGGTCCGGGATGGATCTCATCCACGCGCCCTCGCACGCCGTATGCCGCAAGCTTCTCGGTGAGCAGCTCTGCGTTTTCCCGGAGTTGCTCGGCGTCGACGTGGATCACCGAAGCATCTGGCTCGTCGAGGAGGGTGTTCGGAGGCAAGTGAAAGTCATGGTGGCTCCGCCTGCTTCGGGTCGAGATCGCCAACGGCTTCTGCTTGGTTTCCTTCGGTGCGACGATCGTCGGGCCCTGCGCTCCAGCGGGCCTGGGCCCCGGCGCCTCTGCCCTGGGCATTGGCATCACCACGGACGCCGTAGGCTTCTCATCGGGCTCTTCGTCATCATCGAAGTGCACGCCCATGATCCGCGGCTGACTCACTCGGATCTCTTCCTCGTGGATCTCCCGCGCCTCTGCCCATGCTTCGCGTAGCGCCACGAACACACCCTGAACCTTCGCCGAAGCGGCATGGCCCACGCGGACGAAAGCCTGCGCCACCTCTTCGAGCGTCCACGGCGTCCTCAGGATGATGGCCGTTCCAAGGATTGCGAACCCGATGATCACCGTTCCGTAGAACCCGAGTAGGGATCGAAGGACCTCGCCGAGCAGTTCCCCGACCGCTCCCCCAGGGGACGCACCCCAGACCGCCTGCGGCTCGACCAATAGATGCCCGAGGGCCGCGCCGATCACGACGAGGGCGAGCGTCGACGCCATGGTCGCCAGGCCGAGCATCGCGGAGCGGCGGCGGAACAAGCGATACGTGAGCAAGCCTCCTTCGAGCGGCAGGAACCAGGCAACGAGCCCGAATGCGAGCATCAGGGCCCTGGCGAACCTGTGCCCGACCGGCCCGACCAGGTTCGCGCCGCCGTTTCGGGCGTCGTATGAGATCAACGCGAGGGTCAACAGGACAGTTGCGGTCAAGGTCAGGATCGCAAGGACGTCCTGCCGCCTGCCCTCCGGCGCCACCAGGTCGCCCGAAGAGGTGGTTTCATGTGCGCTCAAGTAAGCGGCCTCCTACACGGGGAGGCTATGCGCGCGGCCCTCGATTGGTCAAGAAATCACGGCTCTTTGACGTTCTTGATTGCCTGGCGGAATCCTCTATTATCTTGCCGGGTTGCATGCCTAAGGGGGATGGTCTGGCAAGTCGGATGGGTTGGACGACAAAGATCATCGTTCTTTGCTCGGCGGTGGGCATCATGTCGGGGGTGTTGCTGGCCGGGTGCAAGGTCAATAGCGACGACGTCGAACAATGGAAGGGCACCGTCAAGGGGCCGACCAGGCTGGTCGCCGTGATCGGCAGCGATCGGTATTCCCGGGAGCTCCGGACGGAGGCCGCGCTCGCGATTGTTGAGATGGATCGAAGCGACGTCGATGCGCTCGCTCTTCTCAAGGGAGCGCTCGATGACCTTCGAGGTGATGACGCCGAGGCGACTGAGGCGATCGTGGGGGGCATGATCCCGCGTTTGGAAGCACTGCTGTCCGAGGAACCGGACCCGGCGGCCAGTGCCCCCGACCCCACGCAAGTTCGTGCGAAGGATGCGGCGTACATGGTCATTGCGTACGCTCCGGAGGAGAGCAGGGACGGGCTCATCCGATCGGTCGTCGGCTGGTATTCGGCCGACTTCGAAGGCCGCAGCCTTGCCGGAGACTACAGCGCCGAGCAGGTGACGCGAGCGCTCGGTGCAGAAGCGGCGGGCATACTCGTCGATGCCCTTCACGAGAAGATGCCCCCGCAGGCGATGATTAAAATCGCTGAGATTATCGGCGAAGACGGCGACGAAGACACCAAGAAGCGCGCGGGTCAGCGCCTCGTCGCCATTGAAAAAGACATGGAGAAAGCCGCGTTCGTGACGTGGCTCGCGACCCAGATTCGCGAGTCGATCGAAGCGTCGGGCGAGAAGGTGGACGGGACGCGCGTCAACTCGTTAGCGCTCTACAATCGCGAGAACTACATCAACCAAGGCGCGCTCCCGGCCATGCGTCACCTCGGTGACCAAAAAGCAGTTGCGACGCGGCTGTTGGCCATTGCGGACACCAAGCCTGGGGGGAACGACACCAAAGCATGGGCCGAGCGGCTCAATGCGCGCCGGGCCACCGCGCTCAATGCGCTCGAGGGGCATGTGACCCGTGCGCACCTCAACCGGCTTCTGTCGATCGCACTCGATCCGAGCAATCCAGTCGAGGTCCGCGACTACGCGTTTGACCGCATCGGAGACATCCGAAGTCGTGCCGCGATCGCCCGGTTGTGGCCACTCGTGGAGCGCGCAGGATGCACCGCCGCGTCTTGCTCGGCGAACGACAGGCTCACGAAGCGGCTTCGCTGGCGAGCGGGTGAGCTGGTGCTGTCCTTGGGCGGGCCCTCGACGATCGACACATTTTCCCAACGATTACCAGCAGCTACAGGGATCCAATACGAGCCGGAGGAGCTCGAGGGCTACGCCACTCGGATGAGCCAGATGACACCTCCGCCTACATCTACGGTCATGACCTTGCTGGATTCGCAACAGTGGTGGAATCGTGTGGTCGCATTGCGCTATCTTGAACGCAGAGGTGGGGAGGCAGATGTCCCTGCCATGACGCGACTGATGTCGGATGAGGGCGAAGTTTCTGGAGAAGGTTGGTCGGAGCTGAATCCGCCGGTGAAAACGGTGGGCCAAGTTGCGGACGCGGCGATCAAGGCGCTTCGGACGCGCGAGCAGGGTGACAAGAAGTGAGTGGTCGAATCAATGGGTGATCAAGGCGACAGAAAAACGGTGCGGGCCTTTCAGTGCCGCGACTATCTTTTCGAGATCTTCGATCGCATGAGCTCCGAGCTCCAATGCTCGGTCGATTATCTGATGAACGAGGCGATGCGCGAGTACGCTCGCTCTCGGGAGCAGACCGTCGCGGCCGTCGACGCGCAAGAGCTCGTGAGCTCCGCGGTGGCCGGTGCTGCGCCCATGAGCGCGCCGCCATTCGATGCCCGGCCAGCTCCGATGCTCACGCCCGTGCCATCACGCCGTCCAACGGCGCAACCGCGCGTGACCGCGCCGCCTCCGCTTCCTGGCCGCCGGCCCTCGGACGCGGTGGGTCGCCGAGTCCTGGTGCTTCAGTTCAATGGTCAAGCCTTCCCCGTGGAGAACGACGAGTTTATCATTGGGCGAGGCGCGCGAAGCGCGGACCTGGCGATTCGCGACGGCAACATTTCGCGGAGGCATGCGGCGGTCGTATTTCACGATGGCGCGTACTTCATGAAAGACTTGGGCAGCACGAATGGAATCGAGTTCGCGGGTCAACGTGTCGAATCCAAGCGCATCGAAGAAGGCGACGTGTATCGCATCTGCGATTACGAGCTTCGTTTCACGTATCAATGAGCTCGGTGCGGCGCGCGCAACGGGCGCCTGCCTCCTCCTGATTGGGCTCGTCTGCTCGTTTCCTGGGGCCTCTGGCGCTTCTGGCGTCACCGATGAGGCGGCTCTGCGCGCGCAGACCTCGCAGCTTCAACACAGACTTGGCCAGCTCGAGGCGCGGGACGATGCGAAGTATGCCAAAGGCTCGCTCGAGCACGCGCGCCGCGCTCTCGAAACGGCGGCACACCGCATCGAAGACGCCAAGGCAGTTTCTCGCGCGCAGCAGATTGCCCGGGCCGCCATGGTGTTGGCCGAGCGGCAGCTCGAGCGCCGCAACGCGCAGGAGCAGTTGTTTGCGACGCAGCGGCGTCTCACCGCCACGCACGATCGCGCGCGTGCACAGCGCCGCGCCCTCGAAGCACTGATGAGAGACCGGGCCTCGCTCGCGCGAACCGGGGAGTCGCGGTGATGCTTCGCGCCCTCTTGGTCGGCTCCTGTTTGGCAGGTTTGGCCTGCGCCGCCCAGCAGACGGCGTGGACTTCAGACTCGCTCTTCGGGTCTCCCGCCGCCGAGCTTGCCCGGGAACATGCGCCGGACCTCTATGATCAAGCGCAGAGCGCTTGGGCTGAAGCCGAGGTGGCGCAGCGTCAAAAGGAAGAGCAAGCAGCCGACGACCATCGCACCGAGGCTCGACTTTGGCTGGCCGCTGCGGTCGCAGAAGCGGAACGCGTGCAGCTGGATCAGCGCCGCGCGGAGCTCCAGCGCGAGGAGGAACACTGGGCCAAGCAACTGGCCCGCGACCAGGAAGCCTCCGTGATCGTGGCACGCGACATCTCCCGGTTCGAGGCCAGGGCCGTAGCGCTCCGGGAGGCGGAGCGACTGTCGACCTTGAGCGAAGGTCCCACACTGAGCGACGCGACGCTCGATGCCATCTTGACGCGAGTGCAGCTCAACCTCGCCCTTGCCGAGGCCCTCGGCGCAAGCGACGCGCAGCTCTCGCCACTGCGCGATCGTACGGAGGTCATTGCGCGCAAGCGGCCGCAGTCTGCCAAAGCCGCCGAATCACTCTTGCTGAAGACCGAAGCGCTGATAGGAGAGATGCGCGCCCAGTGGCCCGAGCCCCGCGCCGGAGCCTCGACCGAGCTCATCGAGACCGCGATGGTGACAGGATTTGCCGCCGATCGCCTGGGCAACGGTGTGCTGATCCGTTCCGAGCGCTTCTTCTCGTCCAACGGCCAGGTGTCGAACGCCACCGTCAAACGATTTCACGGGCTTCTAGCGGCGTTTCCTCATGGCCCGGTCGCCTGCCAGGTTGCGGTGCCCGAGCTTCGGAGCCGCGTTTGGGCGCGCCGCGTGGCCTTGTTGGTCGAGCGGCTACGGCAAATGGACGACCCAGGACGGGTGTCCACCGGTATGGTCGTCACGCAGTCTCTCCGTGCCGGCGCGGTGCAGTGCACCTTTGCAGCTTATCGTGGGCTTTGAACTGGCAGGCGCGCGTCAGTCGAGCATGCGGAACGACGTTTTTGCCGCGGCCTTGGTTTGGTCCGAGCTTGGCACGTGCTTTGGCGGCGGCGGGAGCTCGGTCACCGAGATTCGGGTCAGGCTGTTGCCCACTTCGAGAATCGATACATCGACCTTCGTGGGATTGACCTCGGCGCCACGGACGCTGGCTCGCTTGTAGACCGCACCCTTGCCGCGCCGCTCCACGTTGCCCGTGATCATCATGGGCCCGAAGTAGGCGAGCACCTTGTCGATTGGCGCCAGGATTCGGTACACGTGCTCGAGCTCGCTTTTGCGGAACAACTCGGCGCCGCGTGGAAGCCGGATCCCGACTACATAGTCGTCGGATGGCAGGAGACGCCCCTCCACATCGTAATTTCGTATGACGGGCGGCCTCTTCGTGGCCTCTTCGTTCGCCTGCTCGGAGGGCGAATCAGCGGTGCCGCGCTTGC
>JBGUEF010000014.1:0-23386 GCA_041821485.1 Deltaproteobacteria bacterium | reverse complement strand
GTGTCTGTGCGTGCCCGCTCTCTTGCTGGTCTTGCGCCTCACGGTCACCATCGACGAGGGAGGCATCCACATCCGCTACTACCCATTCGTTCGTCGCACGATCCCCTTCACCGACATCCACGCCTTCCAGGCCCGCCGCTACCGGCCGGTCCGAGAGTTCGGCGGCTGGGGCATCCGCACCGGCCTCGGCAAGAAGTCGGCGTACAACGCGAAGGGGAATCTCGGCGTGGAGCTGTACCTGAGGGACATGAGGTCAGTCATGATCGGGAGCCAGCGACCCGAGGAGCTAGCGGCGGCCCTTGGCAAACACGGCCTCACCGAGAAACCAAAGGGGTGAAACTGCATCACCGGAGAACGGCACGCCGTGCGCCGGTTGCTCGACTACGGCTCTGGGATTGCCTCTTGCGCCTTTTCCCAGATGTCCGTTGTTCCGATCACGTCGACGATCATTACGGCCTCCGCGGCTGAGATGTTGTCTTGCTTTGGGGTGCTGATGTCTAGCCAGCCGGCGATTCGTCTTGCGATCGTCAGGCGGGTCGCCAACTCGACTCGGGCGCGGGCCAAGCTCCCAAAGCGAGACCATCGCATCGACCAGACCTCGTCGGCGAGCCAATCGCCGAACACCCTGTTTGGGGAGACCGGATCAACGACACGCTGACCTGCTTTCTCGAACGAATCGGCCCATGGGCGATCGAGCCCTGTCGGTTCGCGCCGGTCTAACAAGAAGCCGATCGCCCCCCCAAACCATCGGGCTGCGGCTGCCGCACGTGACGGCCCGTCGAACTCGAGCAGCTCAGCGACCACTGCCGACCAGGTGATGCCTTCGAGTTGCGGAAAGGGCTGCGCCTCGAGCACCGTCATCAGATTCTTTCCTTCGATCAACCCTCCGATGAGCCCCGCCTCGCGCTCGGCGTACTCGGCGAAGGACAGCGACTCGGTGGCCGACCAGGTGACATCGTCGAGGACCGCGTGCTCGGGCTTCAGCTCGCCATTCGAATCGAGCAGGTTGGGCCGCGCCGTCTCCGCGGTGACCGGAGGCAGCGGTCCGAGCGTGCGGCAGGTGCACCGATGCTGCGTGGAGACGCGGCCGCCTGCCGGTGTCGCCGTCAACGCGTATGGGAATTGAATGCACGGGCTCGGTTTCATCTCGGAGCCGAGCTGAGAATGAATCGCACATCCTTGCTCGCTCCAGAACACACAGCGGCCGTTGTCACTCCGCATCATCAGGACCGCAGCATCCTCGTTTTCGTGGCGGTCGATCGCATCGTCCGAGATCATCGCGAGCATCTCGCAGTCTTCGTCGCTGAGCGCACCCACGGCATGAATGTCACTGCAACAAAGCCCGTCCCCGACGCAATCAAAGCGCGCGCCCGGGCGGACCAGCAATGGCTCCCGTCTCGCAAGAACGGTCATGGGCTCGCCAAGCGGGGCTCGGGAGCAAGGTAGAGGAGCTCCACTCCGGGCATCACCAGCTCGTCGCCGTCTGGATTGACCTGCTCCTCGCCCGTCTCGGGATTTCGAAAGCCAATCACCAGGCAACCGGTGGACTCGCGAACCCGTTGACTCAGGCGGTCGAACGTCTCCGGTGCCTCGATGCCTTCGGGAAGCAGGCCGACGTAGAGATTCTGGTGCCCGCCGAACACCATGCGACTCGTGGCATCGGCGACGCCTGGGTAGACGACCGTGTGCGCCAGAAGGGAATAACCGACGCGACGGGTCTCGACGACTTCGTCACTGCCCGCGGCGCGAGCGTGCTGCACGTTCTCGGAGTCCAGAACCTCCGCAATGATACGGATGGGTTTTTTCCGATCCTTGGCCACCGGGCTCTTGGTCAGCGCGGAACGAATCGTGAACACCGTGAGGATGGTCGTGGCGTCGGCTTGCTGTGGCTTCACCCGCCGGGAGCCGGTCACGATGACGGTCGATGCGTAGGCGATGCGCGCTTTGTCGAGCTCGCTCTCCTTCGTCGGGTCGCCTTGCACCCACATGAACTCCGGAGCCAACTCCCTCGGGCGCTCGTAGGGGCCGAAGAGAACGACCCGCTGCTCCTCGAAGTCGATTTCCTTGCTGAGCACGTCGAGCAACATGCCACTGCCCATTTCGTAGCCGCAGACGACGATGTGATTGACGTAACCGCTCATTCGAAACTGCTCCTCTCGGATGCTCAAAACCGCGTGTAACAGGCTGTGGCCGATGACGCCCGCAAAAAGAGCCAGGGTGAAAAGGCCCCCGACCATCATCACGCCTCCGATGACCCGACCCAAAGTGGTCACCGGCGTGATGTCACCGAAGCCGACAGTAGTGATCGTAACCAACGCCCACCAGAGCCCGTCCCCGAGGTTGCTCATCTCCGGGTTCACGGAGCGTTCCACCAAGAAAAGACTGATTCCGCCCAGGATCGTCTCAACGCCGAGGACGGAAAACGCAAAGGCGAACAAGAGACGATCTTCCTCGAACGCGTGCATGAGCCCCTGGAAGGGATTGGCGTATCGAAAGAAGCGCCTCGTTCGCAGCAGCCGCAAGAGACGCAACGCGCGCAGACCACGAAGAGCCGGCACTAACGCGAGGACAGTGAGGATGTCGATCAGCATCATCGGGGTGAGTGCAAATCGAACCCGCCCGAAGATCTCGGTGCGAAGCTTGCCCAAGGGGGGCTTGTTGAATACCTGGAGCTCGGGCGGGCGAAACGTGAGGATCCGTGTGCTGACCTCGATGGCAAAGAGCCATAGAAGAATCCGATCGATCCTTTGAAGGATCTGATCACCTCGCGAGCCGTCGGGGAAGAACGGCTCGGCGACTAGCACCCCGATCGACAAGATGATGAGCGTCCAGACGAGCGACTCGACCACCCGGTACGCCTGGGTGCGCGGGTCGTGAAACGCAGCATGCAGAAAGTCGCGCGCGGACATGCGCGGCGAGCATCAATGGAGGGAGCTCCGGTGTCAACTGCCCCGAAGACAGCCAGGCTACTTACTCCGCAGCGACTGGAGTCTGCTCGAGCTCGTCGAGCTCGATCGCGTCGGCGAGGATTTCGGCGATGTCACGCTGGCCGATCTCCTCTTCCTTCTCCTGGTCCTTGAGGCCATCGGTCAGCATGGTCATGCAGAAGGGGCAGCCGCTCGCGATCGTCGTCGCGCCTGTTTCGAGGAGTTGCAGCGTGCGCTTGTTGTTGACGCGCTCTGACCCCTGCTCTTCCATGAACATCTGGGCACCGCCGGCTCCGCAGCACAGGCCCTTCTTGCGGTTCCAATACGGCACCTCGGTCAGCTCGAGACCCTCGATCGCCTCGAGAATCTGACGGGGCGAATCGTAGACCTGGTTGTAGCGGCCGAGGTAACAGCTGTCGTGGTAGACGACTTTGCCCTTCACGGCCTTCGACGGAACGAGCTTGCCCGCGACGAGCAAGCCGTTGAGGAAGTCGCTGTGATGCACGACGTCGTAGGTCCCGCCGAAATCCCCATACTCGTTGCCGAGCGTGTTGAAGCAGTGCGGACACGCCGTGATGATCGTCTTCTTGGACGCTTCGTAGCCATTGAGCGTTTCGATGTTCTGCTCGGCGAGCATCTGGAAGAGGTATTCATTGCCTGCCCGACGCGCGGGGTCCCCTGTGCAGGTCTCTTCGGTGCCGAGAATCGCGAAGTCGACCCGCGCCTTCTTCAAGAGTTTGGATACCGCGCGGGCAACCTTCTTGGCGCGGTCATCGTAGCTGGCGGCGCAGCCGACCCAGTACAGGACCTCGGCGTCGGGCTTGTCGCTCAGCAGCGGGATGTCGAGGCCGTCGGCCCAGTCGCCCCGATCCATCGCGGAGATGTTCCACGGGTTGCCGTTGGTCTCGATGCCATTGAACGCGCCCTGCAACTCGCCGGGGAACTCGTTCTTCATCATGACTTCCTCGCGGCGCATGCCGATGATCTTGTCGACGTAGGAAATCATGACGGGGCACTGCTCCTCGCACGCGCGGCACGAGGTACACCCCCAAATCACATCCGGGTGAAGAATGTTCGGAACGAGGTCGACGACCGTCTCCCCGACGAAGTAGCCGCCCTCGGGCGCGGCCGGAAAGGTGTGAATGGGCTCGTCGCCCTCACTTGGCTTGGGCGGCGCCGCTGGCGCGTCACTCGGCTCCTCGACCAGTGCAGCCTTGCCGAACATGTCCTTTTCTGTGGCGTAAAGGTGGTCTCGGATCGCCAACGTGAGGTGCTTGGGCGAAAGCTTCTTACCGGTGATGTAGGCCGGGCAGTTGTCGCTGCAGCGCCCGCACTCGGTGCAGGTGTACAGGTCCATGATCTGACTGTAGTTGAGGTCGCTGAGCCGATTGATCCCGAGCGACTCTTCCCGCTCCACCTTGCCTTCGAGGTCGTCGACTTTCGGAAGCGCGTTCGGCCGGCGCTCATACGCGAAGACGTTTGGAATGACGGTGAGCACGTGGAAGTGCTTCGAGTACGGAAGGATATTCAGGAAGATCAACACGAACGCCGAGTGCCACCAGAAGCCCGCGTGCTGGAACCCGGTAACCAGGCTCGTGCTGTCCAGGTTCGACAGCAGCTGCGCGAAGATGCCGCCGAAGGGCTCCCACCAGCCGGCATGAATCGGCTCGCCGTACGCGCGGGAATCGAGCACGAGCGACGACCCGACATAAAGGAAGTCCGCGAGCATCATCGTGATGATGATGAACAGAATCAGAATCGGCTCCGTGAAGATGTAGCGGTTGGCGTGGTGCCCAAGCGTCATCCGAGGCTTGTCCTTGACGGCCTTCGGGTCACCGCTGTCCTCGCCGCGCTTCACCCAGCGCAGGTAGAGGAACAGGATCGAGCCCACGATGGCGGCGAACGCGGCGAGCTCCTTGACGAAGGAGTACAACTTGCCGAACAGATGGTCAGTGCTCAGAAGGCCCCAGAAATTGAACCCGGGCTCGAAGCCGCGTCCCCAGAGCATGAGGCTGTTGAGAAGGAGCACTTGGAAGGCGACGAAGATGCCCACGTGTGCGAACCCGGCCAAGGTGTAGTTGGGCATCTTCTTCTGCCCAAAGGCGTAGACCAGTAGGGTCTTCGTGCGGTCGGCGATCTGCTCGCCAGTCCACGCGAAACGCGGGTCCGGAACGCCGACCTTGACCTGCCGCAGCCGCCGAAATGCGGACCACGAGAAAAATCCGAGCGTGCTCACCAACAGCAACGTCATCCAAATCGGACCCATCGTCTTCTCCCTGACTTCAAGCGCGGAATCAGTGCAAACGTAGGCTCGCGCTGCGCGAAGGTTTAGAGGTGCAGCGCAGCGAAGTCAACTGCCGCGCCGTATACGATCGGGCCCCCGAGGGCCGCTTCCACTATCATTCCGGGGTGGGCCGCTTGGGGCTGATATTTCTGCTGGGGGTCGCTGCATGCGCGTCCCCAACGCTGCGCACCGTGCCTCGACTGGTCGACGGACAGGTCGAACACGGTTCGTTCGTGTCTCCGTACGCCTACGAGTGGTTCATCGACGGCGAGATGTCCGCGGTCAAAGGCCAACACGACGAGGCCGCGATGGCATTCGAGGCTGCGACTGCTGCGCCCGCCGATGACGTGATGCTCCTGACCCGGCTGGCGGAAGAGTACGAGCTCAGTGGGGCGTCCCGTCGAGCCGACCGGACCCTCGCCGTAGCACGACGCTTCTATCCAGAGTCGGCGAGGGTCGCACTCGCAGAGGGGCGCATTCAGCGATCCCGAGGCGCGGACCGCGAAGCCCTGTCATCATTCGCACGCGCCAGCCAGTTGGAGCCGGCATCGGATGCCGGGGTCGTCGCGATCGCTGAAACACTCGTCGCGACCGGACATCCCCAACGGGCGAAGGCAATCCTCCTCGAGTACGTCGCGACCTCGTTGGGAACGCGCTCCGATCAAGCTCTGCGGGTCTTGACCGACCTGGCACGCCGCACGGGGGACGCGGAAACCTTGCGGCGGGCCATGTCGCTCGATCCGAGCTCGACCCCGACGAAGCGCGCCCAGGCAGCCGGACAGCTGGCTCTCGAGGTAGACCAACCGGCGTTGGCAGCGCGAATACTCGCAGAGGCCTTGGACGCACCCGAGAACATAGTTCTGTGGGTGCGCGCGCTGGTCGAGAGCGGGGCCCGGGAAGAAGCAGCCGGGTTCTTGGCAACGGCAGACAGCGAGCGGCTTGGGGGAGTGCGCGAGCATGTCGAGCTACTGCTGGAGATTGGCGAGGTCGATGCAGCCCTCCGGTTGTTGGCCACGGCAGAGCCCTCTCCGCAGGTCGAGTACTCGAAGGGGCGCGCCCTCCTCTCCCGCGGTGACTACATCGAGGCGGCAACGGTTCTTGCCGACGTCCCGTTCGGCGCGGCAAGCTTCGAAGCCTCGCGGATAGCGCTCGCCGAATGCTCGATATCTCAAGACAGACAGGGCGCGGCAGCAGAAACACTGAGCCAGGCCCCACACGAATCACTCGCTATCAGAAGAATGCTTGCGGAGATCTATCTCGAAGCAGGTGACGTGCGCGCGAGCCTCAAGCTGTTCGATCCGAAGCGTCCGGCTGAGCGCGCCGTACTCGCCGCCCTCTTCGAACGAGCAGGTCGATTCGAGGAGGCAGCGGCCTACTACGCAAACATCAAGACCGTTTCTGCGGACGAGCCACGGCTCCGCGCACGCGCTTCGGCCGAGCAGCTGGCTGCACACGGGCATCCTCGAAGCGCCATTGCGATTCTCGAGCGATGGACTGCACTCGCACCAGACGACCTCTACGCGCGGGTTCGCCTGGTCGAGCTCCTTCAGGCGGACAACCAGGTCAAGACCGCCGAAAACAGAGGCCGCCGTACACTCGAAGTCATCGGAGATCCGCTGCTCCGCGCACGTCTCGTCGATGTCCTCGCGTCGCCGGCTGCCCCAACGCAGTGATGCAGCGAGCGAGGCTCAGTACTCGCCGAACAGATCTTGAATCCGAACGTCGAGCGCGGTTGCGATCTTGTAGAGCGAGCTAATCGAGGCGCTCGATTCTGCGCGCTCGATCTGGGACAGGAGCGAGACGCTCAGTCCGGTTCGGCGAGCCATCTGCTTCAGCGTCAAGCCGCGATCCTTCCGGAGCCCGCGAATCGTCTCGCCGATGACTCGGTGCAAGTTCTCTTCAGGAGTCCGAAGTAGACCCTTCTTGCGCATCACGCGATCGAGAACCTCGCGAAACTCGTCGGGGTTGAAGGGCTTCTTGAGATAGTCGACCGCATCGAGCTTCATCGACTGGACAGCCGTGTCGAGCGATGGGTAGCCGGTGAAGATCACGACGGCCACATCGCTGTCGACCCGGCGAATCTGCTCCAGAACTTCGACGCCGCCGAGACCGGGCATCATCAGGTCGAGCACGACGAGGTGATACCCGCCCGCCTTGACCTCTTCAGGTGCGTCCTTCGCATTGGCAAGGGTGGTGACCTCGAAGCCGTCCTTGGTGAGGAACGTCTCCATGAACTCCAAGATCGCTTGGTCGTCGTCAACGACGAGAACTCTTACCGGTGGTAACGCCTTTGCCATCATGCCTCCGCTGCAATTGTAATTGCAGTGTTCAATTCTAGTCGGGGCGAGAGGATTTGAACCTCCGACCTCACGGTCCCGAACCGTGCGCGCTACCAAGCTGCGCTACGCCCCGTATTTCAAGCTCGGCGGAATCTAGCGTTGACGCGGACAGCTGTCAACGAACTATCCTACATTCACCCACACGTATACTTGGTAGGCATCGGCCCAGGGGCCAGCCCCCTCTACCCATGGCCCCACATCCAGACCTCCATCCGATCCAAAGTACAATGATTTCAAATGAGAAGCCCGCTCCACTTGAAGATCAAATCCAGGGAGAACGGCGTTGCGGATGACCTCCGCACCCTCGTCGAGGAGCGGGGAGCAGACCGCGTAAACGAGCGTTCCACCCGCTCGAACCAGCGAGGCGGCGTTCTCGAGGATGAGCCTCTGCGTCTCACCCATGTGGGCCGCATCTTCGTGCCCGGCACGCAGTAAAATTTCAGGCCTACGGCGCAAAGTGCCAAGCCCCGTGCAAGGTGCGTCGACAAGCACGCGATCGAACTCTCCGGCCACCGTGCCTCTGCCAACAGTCCAATCGACACAGTCGATTTCGAGCCGAGCGGCGCCCAACCGAAGCCGCGCGAGCTCCGCCGAGATCTGCTCGAGACGATGTTCGTGCAGATCCGTGGCAACCACACTACCGGACGCGCCAACGGCTTCGAGCAACTGAGCGGTCTTGCCCCCGCGCCCCGCACAGGCATCCAACACCCGTTCCCCTGGCTGCGCTTGCAGCAACAAGCCAATCAACTGCGCGCCTTCCTCCTGAACCGCAAACGCTCCTTCAGCGTAGCCAGGCAGCGCACGCGGGTCGCCCGCACCGCTGATGCGCAAACCCTGGGGTGAAAGCTCCGTGGTTGAGATGGCAGCCTCGGGATGCGCTGCAGCGATGGACTCCGCGACCGCGTCTCGCTCGATGTCCGCCCGGACACGCAAATCGATCGACGGGGGCTCCCGGCCCACACGAAGGAGATCCTCGGTATGCTCGACTCCGATCGAAGATCGCAGCGCATCGAGCAACCAGGGTGGAACCGAAACCGACGACGGGGGTTGCGGTACCTCCGGCCGATCGGCCGCGACCTTTCGGAGAATCGCATTCGCGAAACCGGCGACGCTCTTGCCGCGCTTCATCCGCACGAGCTCGACGGCATCGTTGACCACGGCGTGAGACGGGACTCGTTCGAGGTGGAGCAGTTGATACGCGGCTCCGAGCAGCGCGGCGTGCGTCCAGTCGTCGACTTTGACGGGACGCCGGGCGTGCCGCGACAGCAACGCATCGAGGTCCGGCGCTGCTCGAAGCGCGCCGTAGACGATTTGAGTAGCGAGGGCCGCATCAACGCGGCTTACCGAGCCACGGCGGAGCTCGGCATCGAGGGTAGGCGTCGCCCAGGCATCGTCACGCGCAACCCTGTGAAGCACGCGGGTCGCGATGTGTCTGGCAGGCGCTACCACAGGGCCAAGCTTACTCGGGTCGCCCGTACAGGCACGGAGATTGGAGGCCTCGACAAGTGCGTGATAACGTGACGCCCGTGGGGGAAGGCAGCAATCGGGGAAGGCCGAGCGGAGCAGTATCATGAGCGCCTTGGTTCTCGTGGCGGATCCGGATCCATTCAACCTTCGCCTGCTTCACGAAGCGTGTGAGGCTGCGGGGTACGACGTCGTGACGGCCGCCGACGGACCCGAGGTGCTCGCGATGGTGGCTCGCCGGCCGCCGGACCTACTCATGCTCGACGCCAAGATGTCGGAGATCGATGCGTTCGAGATTCTTCGCATCCTCAAAGCCGACACGAGCCTGGTCAATATCCCAGTCTTGCTCGTGACGGACGAAGGCGACCTCGAGGCCAGGCGTCGTGGGATCGAGCTCGGTGCGGAAGACTACCTGACCCGCCCGTACCGGGTGTTCGAGATTCAGCAACGCGTCCGCAACGTGTTGCGGGCCACACGGCGCGACCGCCTAGGCATTCCCGAAAGCACGCCGCCCGCCGACCAACACGACCCAGTGACCGGCGCGGGCACCCCGTCACAACTTCTGATCAGCTTGGACTACGAGCACACACGAGCCGAGCGGTATGGGCACCCCTTGAGCTGCATCGTCGTCAGGCTGGGGAATTCGACCGAACTCGCGGCGGCAAGCGAGGATGGAACTGCGGATCGTGCGATGGCCCTGCTCGGCAGTGGGCTCAAACGTTGCATCCGCGCAGTGGATCACCTCTTTCGTTTGCGGCGCGACGAGTTCTGCATCCTGTTGCCCGAAACCGACAGCCATGGGGCGAGCTACGTGCTCCGGCGCTTGAACGGTCAGGTCGAGAACGGCGAGCTCTGGGGCGGGAACGTCTCGCCGAGGCCCTTGGTGCAAATCGCGCTCACGAGCACTCCGCAGACCAGTATCAAGAGCGGCGACGACCTATTGAAGCAGACGCGCCACGCGCTCACGCACAAAGACTAGAGCGCGGCGGCGAACCGCACGACCCAGACCGCGACTGCACAACCGGCGAGCGCGAGAGCCCAGCGATTCAACGCGAAGCGTTCGACAGCTGCGTCGAGCGACCAGCCACGGAGCGCAGCGGTCACGCCAAGCGGAATGCAAAAGCACACGGCGATAAACAACGCGAGCCCGAGCGGATTAGCGCTGGCCGCGAGCGACCAGTGGCCTCGGATGGCATATGCGAAAGCGGTGGTGAGCCCGCATCCAGGGCAAGGGGATCCGGTGAGCAAGAGGAAGCCGCAGGGAGGAAGGCCGAGCTGCGTGTGCGTGCCGTAGCCTCGAGCATCGGGCTCAATCGCCGCGGCCGTGGCCAACACCAGCAGGCAGCCCCCGGCCATGCTCCACCACAGCAAACGTTGCGAAAGAGGCGCGGAAGAGGCGCTATCGAGGGGCGTCGTCATCAGTTGGCTCTCGCCAGTCTGGGTTACGCTGAAGCTTGCCGTCAACGACCGCCACGCACGGTGCCTGGCAGCGAGGCTCGCCGATCGCGCCGTGCAAGTCCCTGCCAATCGGATTGTCATTGCCGGCGGCAGAATCGGCGTAGTGCGCATGGAGACACTTCACACCGCCGGACGAGCCACCGACCCCCCCGCTCGGACGCGGCTGCGCTGTACCCGCGGTGCGTTCGCCGGCGGTGCGCTCGCCGGAGAGCGCTGTAACCGCGGTGCGCTCGCCGGCGGTGCGCTCGCGGGAGAGCGCTGTACCGGAGAGCGCTGTAACAGCCGGAAGCAAGGCCTCGCGATCGCGCGCATAGCGTGCATGCGCGGCTTCGACCGCCTTGCTGAGTTCCGGGTCGGCGTCGATCTTGGCCTGGGTGTCGCGAACTCCGCCCTCCCCCTCGAGACGCGCAATCCGGCGATGCGCCAGCGGACAGGTGAGCCAATACCGCGTGGGGAATGGCTCCCCAGTGTCGAGAATCGGCGGCACCTCGGCGACGATAGGCAAGCCGAGGTTACACCTGCGTAGGACCTTGGACGCCGCGCGCAAAGGTCGCCCGATTTGGAGGGCAAGCACTTCGCTGTCGCGTTCGCCGTTGGTCATGAGGGACGCATACAGTCCTTGACCTCGGTCCAGAAGTCGGACTCGCCGACGAGCTCGACCATCATCACCGCCTCTGCCGCCGCCCGGTCCGCCCGCGCCCCGGTCTTTCGAAGACGTGCGCAGATGTCCTCCGCGATGGCGAGCCTCGTAGCGAGCTCCGCGCGGGCCAGCGCGAAGTCATAGTCCTCGGCCCACTTGAGCGACCAAATCTCATCGGCAATCCAATCGGCAAAGACATCACGGCTCGTGCCAGCCTTGGGCGAGCGAGCTTGGGCTCGATCGAACGCAGCAGCCCAGGGGCGCCCCGGAGCTCTTGGACTTCGACCGTTTTGAAGGGCGCCAATGGTGTCGCCGACCCAAGCCATCGCCACGCCGAACTGCGAGCCGTCCCGCGCATCGATGAACTCGTCGGCTTGTTTGTCCCAGCTGCTGCCGTGAAGGGCCGGGAACGGCTCGGCGTCGAGAATCTCGAGGAGCGCCTCACGGCCACGAAGCCGCTTGAGGTACTCCGCCTCAATTGGCTCCCACTCGGAGAACTTGAGCTCCTTCTTCCGGCTCATGGGGATTCGTTTGATGCGGCGATCGGCGACCGGCCTGCTGCCTCCGTCCGATATCGAGCTCTCGACGTCCTCCGGTCGGATCTCCGGCCGGTCGCCCATCGTACGGCACGGACACCGGTGGTCGGTGGTGATCCGGCCGCCAACCGGGGTCGCGACCAGCCCGAGAGGAAACCGGCGGCAGCCGTCCGGCTTGGCCTCGGGACCCAGCTGCGCATGCACCGAGCAGCGCTGGTCAGCCATCAAGAACACACAGCCACCATCGGCGGCCGTGTTGAGCATGTAGTCGTCGTGGTCGTCATTCCAGCCCGCCGATTTGCGGTCGATGCGGCGCATCGACGCCACTTCTTTCTTGGTCAGAGGCCCAATGCCATGGATATCCGTGCAGCACAGCCCGTCGCCAAAGCACATGTATCGCGCGCCAGGACGGGGAATCAGCGGTCGGACTTGGGTCTTTTTCTTTTTGTTTCCAGCCATGAACCTGCGCGCGTTTCCTTAACCCTTGGGAAAAGGGGACTGTCCCCTTTTTCTGGGATATGATTTCGGGATGGGAGCGAGTCCGTCGCCGCTCGTGGGGTACAACACGAACGTGCGCCATAAGGGAAACCTGTATCACATTCAAACCGAAGATTCGGGTGTGAAGCGGCCGCATGTCATCACGCAGCTTTTCGCGGACGGCGGACGCATCATCGCTTCGGAGAAGACTTCGTACGAAGAGCACGTCGGCGCCGAGAACATCGCGGTGATCGTCAAGAAGCTCATGCAGGAGCAACACAAGCGTGTGTTCATCGGGCTCCGCGACGGCGCATACGACGAGGCTGGGCCGGCCGAAGCCGGCGACGGCGCTGCGGATCCGCTCGATCCCGGCGCGGAAGTGACCACCGAGGTTCTCGACCACGCGGCCGCGCGCCTCGTCGAAGGGTCTCCACGCTACGAGCAGGTTCACGCAGGCAGCATTTCGCGCCAGCGGATCTCACAGGCACCAGCGGCTCCATTCGGACACGACGTGTTGACTCAAAAGACGCTCGACGAAGTCATTCTTGCGTACCTGGCGCAGGACTTGGAGACGGGCACCTGACACGGATTGGCTTGACACTCTTTGTGGCCCGTTGTTAGCTCCTCGCCCGTGCCCGACCCCCAAATTTCATTCACCGAAGTCATTCCTCGTTCGATCGAGAGCGACATCGACAAAGCCAAGGCGGTCGACGCCGTCTTTCTGTTCAGAGTCAACGGCGAAGACGGCGGCGTCTGGACGGTGAACATGAAGGATTCGCCGGGGGTCTCCGAGGGTGACGCGGGCAACGCCGAGTGCATCATCGAGCTGTCTGCCGCCGACTGGAAAGCGATGACCGAAAAGCCAGGGTCCGCGATGCAGTTCTTCATGCAAGGGAAGATCAGGGTCACCGGGAACGCACTGCTCGCCACCAAGCTTCAGTCCGTGATCGGCTAGCCGCGCCGCGACGATGGCTACGCTCAAGGACCGCCTTTTCGCTCTGCTCCAGGACCCGCGGGTCGCGCAGCTGATCCAGGATCCCAAAGTTCAGGAGCTGGCGGTGAAGGCGTTTCGATTCCGCGGTCGCGTGGAGGGGGCGCTCGAACAGCGCGTCCAGCGCATCGCCGGCGTGTTGAACCTCGCGACCCAGAGGGACCTTCGTTCCCTTCAGCGACGGCTTCGGCAACTCGAGCGCGAGCTTCGCGAAGCGGAAGAACGGCTCACAGACGCCGAAGATGCTCGAGAAGCTCCGGCCCGTAATTGAACCCGAAGTAGAAGACCGCGGCCAGAGGCACGATGATGCTGAGAACCGCAAGGACTACGCCGAGCGTAGCAATCGCGTAGTCCCACCGCGTTGGCTTCGATTCGGGGTCTTCGTGCTGGCGGATGAGCTCGAGGTTGCGACGGTTCGACTTGTAGGCTGCGTCGAAGATGTCGCCCACGATTGGGAGCGAGCCGGCAAGCACGTCGATCAAGATGTTGAGGATCATGCGAAACATGACAACGCGCGGCACCCCACGGCGAAGCGCCAGCGCCATGAGGCCAACCGAGCCGACGCCGGTCACAGCGTCGCCAATGCCCGGAAACAAAATGCCGATGACTGGGTCCAACCCGAACCGAAAGTCGGTCCCTGGGATGCGAAACCGGTCATCCAGCAAGGTGACGAGGCGCTCCGCCCATCCCCTGAGCGTCGAAACTGACTGCTCCGGGTCGACCATGCCCGGACTCTAGGTGAGCGATCAGCCGTTCGCTAGGGCCTGGTCGCCACATACTTCGACGAACACCGTCCGGAGCCGCTCGCGCAAGTTCGACCCCTTTTCGACGAAGTGATGGATCCCGAGCTGGTGAAGAAGCTGGACGTCGTGCTCTTGCGCGCCCGCACTCACCGAGATGATCGAGCAACTCTGCGCGAGCCCTTCTCCCCTGAGCTGCATGCAGAGCTCGACGCCATTCATACGGGGCATGTGGAGATCGAGCAGCATCACGTCGGGCTCTTCTTTTTGGACCTCGGCCAGCGCTTCTTCGCCGTCGTGGGCGACGCGGATGTCCGACGGGCCGACGATCTGCCGCACGTAGAACGAGAGAATCTTCGCGAGGTCCACGTCGTCATCGACGATCAGCACCGAGGGTCCCTTCTTGCCCTTCACCGCCGGACTGTCGCTTCGCGGCCGCTCGTCCCGGATCGCGCGTAGCTGCCATGCTGCCGCTTCTGCGCTCTGCGTGCGCTGCTGCGGATCGGGGTTGAGCATCTCATGAACGACCTGGCAAAGCTCCAGCGGACAGTCTGGCCGGAGGTCAGCGAGCGGCGCCGGCTGCCCTCGCTCGTGTGACGCGACCACTTCGCGGATCGTCGTGCCTGCAAACGGCCGCGTCCCGGTCAGCAACTCGTACGCGACCACACCGAGGCCAAAGATGTCGACGAGATGACCGCTGCCCGTTGCCGCAGTGTTGAGCAACGCTTCCGGCGCCATGTACGGCGGAGACCCTGCGACGCGCTGCTGCCCGTTCACGTCGAACTCCGGCAACACGAGCCCGAAGTCCATCAGCACGACCCGATGGACCGGCGTCAGCATGATGTTGTCTGGCTTGATGTCGCGATGGACGAGCCCGGCACGGTGAACGACGCTCAGCCCTTCACTCGCCGGCGACAATATCTGCACCACCTCGGCCGGGCTGAACTGCTGACCAGCTTCCCAACGCGTGGCCGCGTGCTGCGTCAACGACACACCGTAGACTCGCTCCATGACGAGGTAGTCGATTCCGCGGTGCTCCCCAAGAGTGTGAACGCTGACCAGACTGGGATGTTGAAACGCCGCCAACGCCCGCGCCTCGTTGCGAAGCGGCGGAGTCAGTGGATTCGGCCAGGCCGCCTTGATCGCCACTCGCCGGTTGAGCAGATGGTCGTGGGCCTCGAAGACCTCCCCCATTCCGCCCCGGCCGAGCAGCAGCATGATTTCGTAGATGCCGTCGAGGAGTTCACCGGTCGCGAAAATCCTGTTTTCGCCGTCGATCGGTGGCTCACTCGCAGCGATGGCATGTCCCCCAACATCGCGCATATCAGTATTTATATACTATCTTGATGAAGCTGTAATTCGCAAGCTCAGAGGTCGATCGCGCGGATATCCAGCCCTTGGAGCGGTTTTCCGAGGAATCTGGAGGCAGCAGCGCCGAATTGGCCCGGGAGATCGGTGACGAGGATCTGTAAGGAGCCGGAGGGCCCCTGGACGCCGGGGCTCGCGCCCAGCAGCTCGGTCAGGGTCGCAGCAGTGGCCGCCGCACTATCGACGATGGCCACCTCGTGACCCAGCAGCTCGGCCGCCACCTCGTGAATCGTCTCGGACAGCAGCGGATAGTGCGTGCAGCCGAGGACGATCGTGTCGACGTCCGCGTCGGCCAGTGGCTGCAGGTATCGCCGGGCCGCAAGCTGCGGGACATCGCCGGTGATCCAACCTTCTTCGGCCAAGGGCACGAACAGGGGAGCCGGTCGAGCGAACACGTTCATTGCTTCATTTTCACTGTGAATTGCACGCTCGTACGCGCCGGAAGCCACCGTGCCCGCCGTCGCGAGGATCCCGATGCGCCCGCTCCGGGTCGCCTTCACTCCAGCGCGCGCGCCCGGCTGGATGACCCCGACGACCGGAATGTCGAGACGCGCTTGGAGCTCGCCGAGCGCGACCCCGCTCGCTGTATTGCACGCGACGACCAGGAGCTTGATGTCGAAGCTCAGCAGACGCTCGGCGCAGCCTATGGCGTACTTGACCACGGTCTCTGCGCTGCGCGTCCCGTATGGAACCCTCGCCGTATCGCCAAGATAGACCAGGTTCTCGCCTGGGAACGCCTCGCGAACAGCTCGAGCCACCGTGAGGCCACCCAGGCCCGAGTCGAAGATTCCAATCGGCTTTGCCACGTGCCCCGTGCAGGCCAAGGTTACACAAGCGGCCCGAAAGAGCCACCATCAGAGTCGACTCTGATAGGCTGGAAACACATGCCCGCGCTGGCGCTGATCTCGAGAGATTCGAACCTGTACCAAGAGCTCGTCCGGACGCTCGAGGGGACCGTTTGGTCTGTGGAGTGGCTCGGCCCCGAGGCGGTGGACGACAGCGAGATTCATCAGGAGGTCGTGGTGCTGGACGCGGCCCACCCGGAGATGGAAGCGTGGCGAACCCCCCGCGGAAGGCCGGTGCTGCTGATCGTGGCGGAGGACCGCCCCGTGGGGTTGAACGAGGTCGTCGACGACCTCCTCTTCCGGCCGGCGCGCCAGGATGAGTTGCTGGTTCGGCTGGAACGCTTACGCGCCCGGACGCCGCTCGACGGCCTACGGCGGCAGTACGCCAAGACTTTTGCCTCGATGGCGCCAGGCATCGTGGTGGTCGGCCCCGATCTGACAATGGTCTTCGCGAACTCCAGGTCGTACGAGATCGTCGGGCATCGCGAGGAAACGATCTCGTCCGATGATCTCAGTCGAGTGGTGTCGATCGAGGACTTGCCCCGCGTTCGAGATGCCCTGTCCCAAAGACAGTACCCGCGCGGAATGGACATCGAGCTCGTTCGTCGCGACGGAACGAAGATCATTTGCAGTTCCTCATTTGCCCCGTTGATCGGAGCGGAGGACCACACCGTCATCTCGTTCGAGGACGTCACCGACCTTCGGGAAACCGAGCGGGAGCTGATCAAGACGATGGAGTTCTTGGAATCGCTGATCGACGCGAGCGTCGATGCGATCATCGCGACGGACATGGAACAGCGGGTGGTGTTGTTCAACCCCAGCGCAGAGCGCATTTCCGGGCGCCACGTGTCCGACGTGCTCGGACACGTGAAGCTCGAAGACCTCCTCGGGCGCTCCTCGTCCGAGCTCGTCACGCAGCGGCTGCTCGCGGCAGACCACGGCGGGGAGGGACGGCTCGAACCGACGATGCTCGACCTCATGGACCTGCACGGAGCTCGAATCCCGGTTCAGCTTTCGGCGTCGCTCATCTACGAGCATGGCGAGCCCTCTGCGATCGTCCTCATCTTTGCCGACCTGCGAGACCGAATCCGAGTCGAAGAGCGGCTAGCCGAAGCTCAGAAGAAGCTGGCGTTTACGGAGGAACAAGGCGTTCTCGCCGAGCTGGCCGGCACCGCGGCACACGAGCTCAACCAGCCGCTCACGAGTATGATGGCTTACGCCGAGCTCCTGCTGCGACAGTCCGAGCCGGGCTCCACAGGCGCCAAAACGGCTGGGGTGCTGATCCGGGAAGCCGAGCGTATGGCCGAGATTGTTCGCAAGATCGGAAAGATCACCCGATACGAAACCACCGCGTACGTCGGCCATCAGAAGATCTTCGATCTCGATCGCGCGGCAGACGCTTCGAACGATCCGGGAGCAAAGAGCTGAGCGATGGACGACTCCGCGCATAGGAAGCCCCCCGCTCGACGAAGCCTGGAGCCTCGGGTCTCCTCGGTGAAATCGATCGTGACGCCGCGACGCCAAGGGGCGGAAGCCAACACCCTGGCGCAGATTCTGGAGTCGCTGAACCACGCGCAACGTGAGACCGCCGGATTTGCAACCGACGAGAGGATTTTGCGCTGCTACGTGCACGCGCTCGAGCGCCTCTATCCTCAGACCCGCTTCGCGATGAGGTTGTCACCTCAGGCGGCCGAGCAGCCGGCCATCGTGCAGGCCGCGACGCACCACATCCAGGCCGAGGCAATGGACGAAGTCGCGATTACAGAGGCGGGACTCTTGCGGGGGGGGTTCGCGCTGCCAATAGGACCGCCGAACGGGATGACCCTTCGGCGGACGTACCAGTCGATTTTGCTCGCGGGGCCGACCGAGGAGTCGCTGCCGGCTGACGGCTTCGACGCGCCGCTAGCCCGCGCAGGAGAGGTGTTCGGTGTTCTGGTAGCCGAATTCGCCCGGGGAACCGAGGTTCCCACCCGCTTGGAAGACGCCGTGCTGATCGCAGCGACCCAAGCCAGCGCCGCAATCGAAAGCGGGCGCCTTCGCCGGGAATCACTTCACCTCCGCGACTACCTCGAAAAGCTGCTGGAGCACGCCAATATTCCGGTCCTCGTGGTTGGGCGCGATCGAGGCATTCGGGTCGTGAGCAGCGCGTTCGGGCGAATTACAGGGCTCGATCGGACGGAGCTCATTGCCAAGGACGTGTTGCGACTGGCAGGGCCCAGTGAGCGAGTACGGGTCCTATCGGCCTTCGTCAACGCACTCCGTGGCCGAGATGTCGCGCCGTTCGAGCTGCGGTTGCCCAAGGCTGGGGGCGGAAATGCGCGCCTGCAGTTCACGCTGGCACCCATTCTCGACTCCGAAGGAAGAGTTGCCGGCGTGATCGCGATTGGGCAGGACCGAACCGAAGTGCGCGCGCTCGAGGGGCAGGTCATTCACGCCGAGAAACTGGCCACGCTCGGGCAGCTCGCCGCAGGCATCGTGCACGAGATCAACAACCCACTGACCAGCATCGCGGTCTACGGCGAGTATCTGCTGAGCAAGTTGACGCGGAGCGGCGCTGAACATGCTGACCTCAAGCGGGTGGAGCGCATCTTGCGAAGCTCCGATCGCATCATGTCGTTCACTCGGAATCTACTGACATACGCGAGGCCCTCGAAGGAAGAGGCACAGCCAACCCGACTCAACGACGTGCTCCAAGAGGCTGTCGGGTTCTGCGAGCACATCGTTCGGGAGGCAGGCGTCTCCGTGGAGCTCGACTACGGAGAGAACATTCCGGAAGTGAACGCAGTGCCGGGACAGCTTCATCAGGTCTTCGTCAATCTCATCACGAACGCATGCAACGCTGCGCCCGAAGAAGGCGGACGGGTGCGCTTGTCCACCCAGACCCACGGTCACGATCGCATCTGGGTCGAGGTCCAGGACAACGGCGTCGGGATTCCAGAGGCCGAGCTCAATCGGGTCTTCGAGCCGTTCTTCTCGACGCGCCGAAAAGGCACCGGAACAGGCCTCGGCCTTTCGATCGTGAAGAACATCATCGAGGAGCATCAAGGCACCATCGAAATCGACAGCGAGCTCGGCAGGGGCACAACCGTCCGGGTCACCCTCCCCTGCCTCGACCAGTAAGACGCTGCAATTACACGGATTTCCGGTAACACATCCGGCACCCGTGCCTATGCATGGAATCAAGCCGATGGCTTGAGGGTTAGGGGGACAAACGGAGGTATGTTCATGTTCCGCACCACGCTTCGGCAGTCCTGGCTCATCGCGCTTGGCGCCGCGTTCGCCCTCACCATGTTCGGGACGGCGTCGGCGTCGCCCAAGAGGGGCACCGTCGATGAAGACGCTCTGTCGCGGGCGGTCGCGTTCGAAACCGCACTGACTGACGTCGCCGAGTCGGTGTCGCCATCGGTCGTGAGCATTCAGGTCGAGGTAACCAGACCCCAGAACGAGGGCTTGCCTTTCTTCTTCGGAAGCCAAGGTCGAGGCGGCATCGTGCGCGGAGGCGGCTCTGGCATCATCTTGCGGCCAGACGGATACATCCTGACGAACAACCACGTCGTCAACCAGGCAAGCCGCATCGAAGTACGGCTGAAGAACGGAAAGAGCTTTCCTGCCAAGCTCGTGGGCGCGGATGCAGCGACTGATCTCGCCATGCTCAAGATCGACGCGCGAAATCTGCCGCAGGCCGAGTTCGGCTCCTCAGAGAAGGCCAGAGTCGGCCAGTTCGTCATCGCGATCGGGTCGCCATTTGGCCTCGACTACACGGTGACGACGGGCGTCCTCAGCGCGAAGGGTCGCGGCGGCATCGGCGCGAACGAGATCGAGGACTATCTGCAGACCGACGCGAGCATCAATCCAGGCAACTCCGGCGGCCCGCTCGTCAATCTTCAAGGCCGCGTGCTCGGGATCAATACGATGATCATCGGCCGGGGTTCGGGGATCGGCTTTGCGATCCCCGCAGAGATCGCCCAGCGCGTTGCGCGACAGCTGATCGAAAAC
The DNA here is from genome assembly GCA_041821485.1 of Deltaproteobacteria bacterium. GTDB lineage: Bacteria > Myxococcota_A > Polyangia > Polyangiales > Houyiibacteriaceae > SG8-38. Next base: position 3,321 of record JBGUEF010000014.1, on the reverse strand, counting down.
GGCACGGTCAAACGCGCATGGCTCGGCGTCTCCTTCCAGGAGATCACCCCCGAGTTGGCTGCACACTTTGGAGGAAACTTCGAGGGCGGGGCGCTGATCAACGCCGTGGTTCCACAAGGGCCGGCTGACAAGGCAGGTCTGCAGGCGGGCGATGTCATCACCGCGGTGGGCGACCAGAAGATCCAGGAAGGACACGACCTTCTGCGCACGGTCTTGCGCCACGGCGTCGGTGAACGACTGACCCTCGACGTGCGCCGCGGCAACAAGACGAAGAAGATGCTCCTCGTCACCGGCGAGAGGCCAAGCGAGGATGGGCCCCAGTCCCGTCAACAGGGCGCCCAAGACAACGCCATGCTGGGTCTTGCGCTCGAAGAGCTCACCCCACGGCTTCGCGAACGCTTTCGCTACGAAGGGGAAGGCCAGGTGTTCGTCCGCGGCGTGACGCCGGGTTCTGACGCCGACCGGGCCGGTCTTCGTCCTGGCGACATCCTTCTTCAAGCGGACCGGCAACCGATTCGCTCAATCGCCGACCTTCGCGCTGCCTTGAAGGACGGAGAGGTGCTGCTCTACGTCGAACGCGATTCTGGGCGCTTCTTTCAACCGCTCACTCGGTCAAAATAAGGCTCACGCCCGAAGAACGGCTATCGCGCGATCGTGATCTCGATTGCGGGGCCCCGCGCCTCGACCCGATAGACCGGCTGGCGGCCCGCGACAAAGCGGATCGTCAGCTCGGAGAAGTCTCCACGGTTGAGGATGCTGGCGTGCTCCACATCCGGGTGCGCCGCTGCGATCGGGCCGGCCTGCGAAAGAGATAGGCTCCCGGGGATGGTCACAGAGAACCCGTCCGCCTCGACGATCCCATCCATCTCAGCCACCGGATTGCTCATTCGCAACACGTACGTCTCACCGCCTGCAACGGAATCCGCGCCAAACGCTGTCCCCCGAACGCTCTCGGGAGGCAAAGGTGCCCCCTGGACTTCGTACGCCGCCGCTGCGTTCGCGATCTCGTTCCCGATCTCGGTCTCCGCCCCTGCCGCTGTAGCTGTCTCTGTCGCTGCCTCTGTCACTGCCTCTGTCGCTGCCTCTGTCGCTGCCTCTGCCTCTGCAGCTGCCTCCGACCCTGCCTCAGTCCCCGAGGCCGCCCACAGGTAGACGCCCCAGCCGGCAGCGACGATCCCACAAGCCATCGCCCCAACCAGCAGGTAACGGCGCCCGTTCCGCCGAGTGTTCTTGAGATGCGCGCGTGCCGCTTCACTCCGTGGAACCTGCTTGCGGCGAGGTTTGTCGTCGAGCTGGGATCGCAGCGCACCGATGAACCGCGCGATGAGCGCAGACAGCTCCTTCACGTTCGTGGTGATCCGCGGAAGCAGTCCGCCGGTGACGGCTGCGCGGGCGCTACCCACTGAGCTTGTCAGCTGATCGGTCGCCGACTTGGCGTAAGCGCGCAGCCGCTCCGCAGCCGTCTCGCCTTCGGCAGTCTCGACGCCCGGGTCGTAGCGAACGATGCGCGGGGTATCGTGCATACGCTCTTCAGCGCTGCGACGACTCGCCTGGATCACCGGGGGCGTTTCCTCAGGCAAGGTGTCCCGGTCCCCCTCTTCCTCGGCAGAGGCCTTTGCGGCACTGCTCTCCACCTCGTAGCCGATGCTCAGCACCAGCTTCGGGGTCGCCTCGTCCATCTTGAGCTCGACCGCTTCGAGATGGCCGCGACGGCTGGTACCTTCGTGGACCACCGTGCTTCCAATCGCCAGGAATGGGAGGGGTTGTTCGACCGAGAGCTCGGTGTCGCTCTCCGATTGAACCTCGGCCACGATGGAAGAGCTCACGCCATCGAGCAGCAGACGAACGGTGGGCGCCGTAGCTGTGGTGCGGCCCCAACGTTGAATTAGCGCCTCGATGCGGGTCTGGTCGTCGTCCGACAGATGTGTGAAGCGAATGCCGAACTCGCCGACGTGTGGGCCGCTCTCGTGGGCCCACACGACGCGGCCGATCATTTCGATCGCCTCGCCGCCTTTAGGATTGTCCAACTGGCAACGGAGCGTCGACCCGACCTCGGGCAACACCGACGCGCGCATCGAGAGCCCGCCAGAACCCACGTTGATCCCGTCTGCTTCGAACTCTTGATGGAAGCCATCGGGGTGGAGTTTGATCAGAACCTCATCGAGCGGCACACGCGGCGGCCGAGGTGCTTGATAGTAACCCGCGGATGTGTTCATCGAATGCTCTCCTGCGCGACGACCGGTGAGTCGTCCCCATCACGACTGGTCCCAAAACTCCGCCAAGCCGTCCACTTTTCTGCAACCCGCTTCCTTGACCGGCGCGCAGCAGGACCCCAGTCTTGACGGCTACGATGGGAGTGCGAATCACGGTGCAGTCGCTTTGGACGGGAGCCAATCCTTCGGCTTTTGTCTATGAGTTCGGGCAGTCTCGCATCGTGATTGGGCGATCGCGGAGCGCAGACGTTCAGCTGCCTCATGCCGCCGTGAGCAAATCCCATGCGAGCATCCGCGAACAGGATACGGGCTATGTTCTCATCGACGAGGGCTCGACCAACGGCACGCGGGTCAACGAAATTCGTGTGGTTCAGGGGCGACCGAAAATCTTGCGCAACCACGACCTCGTGGACCTCGGCGGCTATCGGCTCACCATCGATATCGGCGTGCCTGTCGCGCAGACGATGTCGGCGAGGCTGACGGTCGATATCGCGCGACGGATTCTCGCCGAGCAGCTCGACGGAAAGGGCACGCCGGACCTCGATGCCGAGTTGGACGCCATTCAGTCTGGCCCCGATGAGCGCGTGGAGCTACTCCCGATCATGAAAGAGGCGGTGAGCGAGCCGCCTCCGGCGAGGGAATCACGGCCGTCCAAGCCGCGCCAGTCCAGGCCGAACTTCGACCCGCCCGAAGCGCCGGTCAAGCTCCGCCGCAGCGAGGTCGCCGTCTATGCACTCGCCGCACTCGTAGTCGCGACCAGCATCGTGGCCATGTCCCTATTGATGCGCCCCTAGGGCGCGAGCGAAAATCTCCGCACCCTAGGTGTTGCGGAGGTAAATCAGGCGTAGTCCCTCGAGGGTGAGGAATTCGTCTACGTCGTCGATCGTCTCGCTCTCCGGCTCGATCAGGCCTGCGAGGCCGCCCGTGGCGATGACTGCGACCTCGGTGTCCATCTCGGAGGCTAGACGCCGAACGAGCCCGTCGACCAGGCCGACGTAGCCGAACACGATGCCTGACTGCATCGAGTGTACGGTATTGCGTCCGATGGCCCGCGGCGGGCGGGCAATCTCGCTGCGCGGTAATCTCGCGGCGCGCGTGAACAACGCGC
>JBGUEF010000013.1:0-23779 GCA_041821485.1 Deltaproteobacteria bacterium | reverse complement strand
TCCGCGCGTCGGCGGCACTCGCGCTCCAGAGTCTACTTGGGATCGACGCCTCCTGAAGCTAGGCTGGGGCGTATGGCCGTGCGATTCGATCCGCCCGAGGCACCGAATGCGCTAGTCCGCTGGCTGTTTCGGGCGCCCGTGTACTTCTTTCGCGCGGGTCTCGGGTTTCTCTTCGGAGGCCGGATCATTTTGCTCGAGCACGTCGGCCGTAAGAGCGGCCTCACGCGCTACAGTTGCGTCGAGGTGGTCGACCGGGACCCAAGTGGCGACAGGCTCACGATCGTGTCCGGGTATGGAGAGCACGCGCAGTGGTATCGAAATCTCCGCGTCCACCCGGACATCGACATTCGGGCCGGCTGGGGCCGCCATGCTGTCCACGCCGAGTTGCTGAGCCCCGAGGAAGGTGCGGACGTGATGGTCGACTACGGACGCCGCTATCCCAAGATGGCCCCAAATCTAATGAAGCTCTGCGGCGCCCACATCGACGGAACCGAAGCCGACTATCGAGAGGTCGCGGTGAGGCGACTTCGTTTCGTCCGACTCGACCCACGCGACGCCTCAGCACACGCCGTGCGGTCACATCGACTTTGATGCGTTTCGCCCCCCGTCCGAAGCTCCGCTCAGCCGAAGAGAGGCCGCACCTCCGATCAGCAAGAGCCCGCCGAGGGCCACTCCAACGAGCATCCAGAGACGGGTCGCGGTCATGGGGAGGCCCTCCATCCATTCAACGAGCGCCTTGATCCGGGCCATTCCGATGAACGGCAGTGCGAGCGCGGCAACGATGGTGATGGAGCCGAGGATCTTAAAGGCCAGCGGGAAGGCGGAGTCGTCAGCGACGAGGAGCAGAGCGACGCCCAGCGCGATTCGGATGCCGACGGCCAGGAACATGAGCCAGCCCTGCTCGAGGAGCGGTTTGGCGAACCCGAAGAGCCATTGGGGTTTGAAGAAGGACCAGAGGCAGGTCGCGACGATCAACAGTGCGAATAGGGCGACGAAACCGGCGGCGAATGTTGTCACAGCGCCTGTCATGGCGGAACCTCCTTCAGTGTCAGTGCGCGGCGCCCCAGTTGGGGCCCCACCCCACCTCGACCGGCAACGGCACCGACAAGGGCACGGCGTTCTGCATGTGATCCACGACCAGCGTTTCGAGCCCTTCCCGCTCTTCGGGCGGCGATTCGAACACCAGCTCATCGTGCACGGTCAGCACCATTCGGCTCTGCAGTTTCTGCTTCTCGATGTCGTGCTGGATGCGCACCATGGCGACCTTCATGATGTCTGCCGCGGTGCCCTGAATCGGGGTGTTGCGGGCGATGCGTTCGGCGGCGGCGCGGAGGTTGTGGTTGGTGCTTCGGATGTCGGGGAGTGACCGGCGGCGGCCGAGCAGCGTGGTCACCAAGCCGTTTGCGCTTGCTTGCTCGACGACTTCGTCGAGGAATGATTTGACGCCAGCGTACTGGTCAAAGAAGGCGTCGATGTAGCGCTTGGCCTCGCTGCGCTCGATCTTGAGATTGCGCGCGAGGGCGAACTGGGTCTGGCCGTAGATCACGGCGAAGTTCACCGTCTTGGCCTGGCCACGCATGGTCTTGGTGACTTCCTCGGGTTGGACGCCGAAGAGCGCGCAGGCGGTCTGGACATGGACGTCGTCGCCGCGGGAGAAGGCGTCGACCAGCGCCGGGTCGCGGCTGAGGTGGGCGAGCACCCGGAGCTCGATCTGGGAGTAGTCGGCTGCCAGCATCGACCAGCCCTCCTCCGGCACGAAGGCGTCTCGAACGCGCCGGCCCATCTCGGTGCGGATCGGGATATTCTGGAGGTTCGGATCACTCGACGAAAGGCGCCCGGTGGCGGCGACCAGCTGGTTGTACCGGGTGTGGATGCGGCCGGTGTCCGGGTTCACCTCTCGCGGTAAAGCGTCTAAATACGTGCTCTTGAGCTTGGAAACCGAGCGATACTCGAGGATCGCCTGGGGTAAGGGATGCAGCAAGGCGAGCTCCTCGAGCACGCCGTGGTCGGTCGAGCGGGCGGTCTTGGTCTTCTTGACGACCGGGAGCTCGAGCTCATCGAACAAGATGGTCTCGAGCTGTCTTGGGGACGACACGTTGAACTCGTGGCCGGCGAGCTCGGTGCACTGGGCATGGAGCCGTTCGAGCTCTGCGCTGGCTTCCTCCGAGAGCTCTTCCAGGGGCCCGGTGAGGACCCTGATCCCGGTGAGCTCCATCGTCGCGAGTACCCCGGCCAGCGGAAGCTCGACCTCGTAGAAGAGCCGCTCGAACTCCCCTTCGTGCATGCGCGGGGTCAGCAGCTCGCTGAGCCGGAAGGTGTAGTCAGCCCGCTGGTTGGCGTACCCGGCGACGGACTCCACCTCGACCTCATCCCAGGCCAGCGCCTTCTTGCCCTTGCCTCGCACGGACTCCTCTTCGCTCAGATCCCCGTCCAGCTCTTGGCGCGCCACGTCTTCCAATCGATGCGCATGCCGTGAGGGGTCTAGAAGGTAGCTCGCGAGTGACGGGTCGAAGCGAACTCCTCGAAGGGTGACGCCGCGCCGCGCCCAGAACACCGTCTCACGCTTGCAGAGGGTGAGCTTCGGGATGAGTGAGTTTTCGAGCAGCGGCGTGAGGACGGGCCCTGCTTCGTCCCAGCTCAAATGATCGGGCGCGCCGATGTACCGATGCCCCAACGGGATGTACGCGCTCACGCCTTCCACCCAGCTCACGGCCAGGCCTGCGAGCTCCGCACGCATCGGATCCTCGATATCCATTACCGAATACAACGCGAAGCTGCCGGTCTCGCGGATCGCGCTCGCGATTCTAGCCAGGCCCTCGCCGGTCGTGATCGTTTCGTAGTGTCCTTCGATCACGGGAGCTGACTCGTCAGGGGACGCCGCCTGCATTTGGGCGAGCAAACGCGTGAGCTCGAGCTCACTGAAGAGCGCTCGAAGGGCGCCCGTGTCGCCGCCACCATAGAGGCGAGTGACCGCGTCCTCATCGATCGCGACGTCGGTACGAAGCGTCACGAGCTCCCGGGACGCCAGTGCCTCCTCACGGTGGTCGGTTAGCTTTGCCTTGAGCGCTTTGCGCGTGATGCTTTCGAGGTTCTCGTAGATGCCTTCGAAGCTCCCGTACTCTTCGAGGAGCTTCGCCGCCGTCTTCTGCCCGACCGAGGGCACGCCGGGGACGTTGTCGGAGCTGTCGCCCATGAGTGCGAGCAGATCGCGCACCTGGCCTGGATCCACCCCGAGCTTCTCCCGCGTCTCGTCCGCTCCGAAGACCTTGTCTCGCATCGTGTCGTACATGACGACATCAGGGCCGACGAGTTGGAGCAGGTCTTTGTCAGCGCTGACAATCACGACTCGGAGGCCCTTGTCGCGGGCCTGTGCCACGAGGGTGGCGATGATGTCGTCGGCCTCGAAGCCGGGCGCCTCGATCGGCGACATGCCCCAGGCCTCGACCACCTCCCGGACGCGAATCATCTGCTGCTTCAGATCGGGTGGCGCGGGGGGACGGTTCGCTTTGTAGTCTTCGTAGAGATCCTTGCGAAACGACCTTTCTTTGGAGTCCATCGCCACGATGAGTCGTTGGGGCTCGTGCTCCCGCAAGAGCTTGAGGAGCATGCTGGACACCCCGGCCACCGCGTGGGTTGGCTCGCCTTTGCTGTTCGAAAGCGGCGGAATTGCATGGTAGGCACGGAACACATAGGAGCTGATGTCGATCACGTAGATCGTCTCTGGATCCCCCTTCTTGGGTAGCTTCTCCACCATGCGTCGGCACCATCCAACGCCCGAAACCGGCGGTCAAGGGGCCAAGCAGGTTGCGTAGCCGCTTCCGCACATGCTACGCGCACGAGCCGCAGCACCCGGAACCGAACCTCGTATGTTTGAGACGCTCACAAAGGGCTTTCGCAACGCCCGCAATCGCCTCTCCGGAGTCACCGAGCTCACCGAAGAGAACATCGATCAGGCGCTCCGTGACGTGCGCCTGTCCTTGCTCGAAGCGGACGTCGAGTTCGGAGTCACCAAGGCGTTCCTCGCGAGGGTGAAAGAGAAGGCCGTCGGCCAAGTCGTCGAGACCGCGGTCAAGTCCAAGAAGCGAAAGGCGAAGATCGGGCCGGCCGAGCAGTTCGTGAAGATCTGCCAGGACGAGCTCGAATCGATGATGGCCTTCGAGGGCGAGCCCGTGGAGTTCGCCAAGAAGCCGAAGCCGACCGGCATCATGATGGTCGGCCTTCAGGGTTCCGGTAAGACGACCACCTCGGCGAAGCTGGCGCGTTTGCTGGAAAACACCAACGCGCGCAAGCCCCTCCTGGTGGCCGCCGACGTGGCGCGTCCGGGCGCGATCGAGCAGCTCCAGGTCCTCGGCGAGCAGATCAACGTGCCGGTGTTCTCGATCCCCGGCGGGGTGCCGCTCGAGATCTGCAAGCGCGGCCTCGCTCACGCCAGAAAGCTCAAGTGCGACACGGTGATCTACGACACCGCGGGTCGCCTGGCGATCGACGAAGCCCTCATGCAAGAGCTGGCCGAGATTCGAACCTCGGTCGATCCGCAAAACGTGTTCCTCGTGGTCGACGCCATGATAGGTCAGGACTCGGTCAAGACCGCGAAGTCCTTTCACGATCTGCTCGGGTTGAGCGGCGTGATCCTCACCAAGCTCGACGGTGACGCGCGCGGCGGTGCGGCGATTTCGATCAAGAATGCGACCGGGACGGCGGTGAAGTTCGCCGGTACCGGCGAGACGGTCGACCGGCTCGAAGAGTTCCGTGCTGAGGGCATGGCCAGCCGCATCCTCGGGATGGGCGACGTCGTCGGCCTGATGAAGGACTTCGAGGACGTCGTCGACGAGGAGAAAGCCGAGAAGGACGCCAAGCGCATGCTTCGGGGTCACTTCACCCTCGATGACTTCCTCGAGCAGCTTCAGATGCTCCAAAACATGGGCCCGCTACAAGACCTTCTCGACAAGGTTCCGTTCTTCGCGGACAGCGTTCCGGACGGTTTTCAAGTCGACGAGCGCGAGATCGGGCAGATCAAAGCCATCGTCAGCTCAATGACGCGCCAGGAGCGCGCCAAGGCCGAGCTGTTCCAAAAGCAGCCGACCCGTCTTGCGCGCGTCGCCAAGGGGTCCGGCACCGCCGAGAAGCAGGTTGCGGAGATCCTCCAGCGGTTCGCTTTCATGAAGCAGATGATGGGCAGCATCGGTTCGCAGGCCGGCATGCTCTCGAAGATCCCCGGCATGAAACAGATGGCCGCGGCCAATCGTCTTCGTGAGGCCGTGAAAACCGGCGGCCTCGAAGGAAACCCGATGATGGCCAACCTGACCGACTCGCTGCTCGAGGCGGCGGTTGCCGAACACGGGGGCTTCGGTCCGGGCGGCGCGCAGGGGCCGCGCAAGGTCATCGACAAGGGTAAGAAGAAGACCAAGCGTAAGATGCAGAGAAAGTCTCGCCGCAAATCGCGACGGTGAATCCGAGCATCATGAGCATCGCGCGCTGCGCCTTCATTCTTCTCGCCGGTTGGATCGCAGCATGCACGAACGGCAAAGATGCCAGCCCTGCCGAAGACGCCGTGCCCAAGCTCCTGGTCGCTCACACGAGACAGCCGCCCAACCTCGACGGTTCGCTCGCTGATCCGGTTTGGGGGCTCGCAAACACCACCCGGGCGTTCGTCGAAACCCGCAAAGGAGGCGCCGCTCCGATGCAAGCGTCGGCCAAGCTTCTTTGGGATGAGCGCTACCTGTACGTCGGCGTCGATGTACAGGACGCGCTGCTGCGCGCAAGTCACACCGAGCGCGATCAGCATCTTTGGGAGCAGGACTGCGTCGAGCTGATGATCGATCCCGACGGAGACGGGAGGAACTACTTCGAGATCCAGATCTCGCCGCGAGGCGTACTCTTCGACACGCGGTACGACTCGCCGCGCATTCCGCAGCCGTATGGCCATCTCGACTGGGACAGCAAGACCCGCGCTCGGGTGTCATTGCGAGGCGAGCTCGACGATCAGGAGGCAGACGCCGGATACACGGTCGAAATCGCGATCCCGTGGCAGGCGTTCAGTCTCGACGGCAAGCCTCCTGCACCACCCAGGATCGGGGACGAATGGCGTGCGAATCTGTACGTCATGGACCTGATCGAGGATCGGCAACAGGCGGCGGCGTGGTCACCCTTGGGAATTGGCGATTTCCATGTGCCGCGCCGATTCGGTATCCTTGCCTTCGAGGGGCCAATGGCGAAGCGCGAGGGGGCGCAAACACTTGAATCCCGAGAGGCGCCTCAGTAGGATCCGTCGGGCCCGGACGATTCGCACACGATGCTTCGCACACGCCTCATCGCCGGTCGCACTTCAGGCTTGATTCTGGCCGCCGTCTTCGCCTCGATCATGACTCTCGCGAGCCAGGTCGAAGTCGTCCTCGAGCCGCTCCGAGTCGATCCGGTGCGCCCAGCGGCCGTCACACTCCGTATTCCGAGCAGCTACCTTCCCAAGGCGTCGACTCGCACCCATCGCGGCTTGCCGCAGCCGCTGGTCGTCGCGCGTGGCGAGGTGGTGAACGACCCGGAGAGCCAGCGCCTCGTTCGGGCATTCGAACGTGAGCGGCGTCCTCCCGATCAGGAAATGCTGCTCGGCATTTGGATCAGCTACTTCCTCATTGCGTATATTTTCCTGGCGTACCTGCGGCTGTTCACCGGGGGGCGCGGCGGCTTGTTGCGTACCGAGGCGGGCTTGCTCGTGCTCGTGGGCGCGACCTGCCTCGCTGCGAAGCTGCTCCTGTTGTTTACCGGGCTCTCTCCGTTCGTTCTGCCGTTGGCCACTGTGCCGCTGTGGGCGGCCCTCTATTTCGACCGTGCGACGGCGACCGCTTCCGGCCTCGTCATTTCCCTCGTCTGTGCTTCGTTCTTGCACTTTTCGATGCCGGTGGTCGTCGTCTACTTGGCCACCACCTTGGGCGTCGTGATCTTTTTCCATGACCGCAAACACGCGACGCACATGCTGGTCGCGGGTACGGCAGCGGGGCTCTTTGCCGCGTTGGTGTTGATCAGCGTCGCGATGTCGGTCGGGAACGGGATCGACGTCATCGGCGACCTCGCTCGGCTCAACGAGTCGGCCCTCCTTTCCACCATTGCTGGCGGTATGCTCTCGGGCGTCTTCGCAGTGTTGCTACAGCGGCTCGCGACGGCTGCCCTCGGCGTCGTCACGCGAGGCCGCCTGCAGGAGCTCACCGACGTCGACCACCCTCTCCTTCGCAAGATGGCGCGAGACGCACCCGGTTCGTGGCAGCACGCGCGGGCGATGGCCAACCTCGCCGAGGGCGCAGCCGCGGCGATAGGAGCAGACGCGCTGCTGACCCGAGTCGGTGCCTACTACCACGACCTCGGCAAGACGATTCAGCCCAAGTACTTCGTCGAGAACCTCGTCGCGGGGGAGCCAACGCCGCACGGGGACCTCGAACCCGACGTCAGCGCGGATGCGATCATGGCGCACGTCGTCGAGGGAGCACGCATCCTTCGCGAGGGGGGCATCCCGGAGCCGGTCGTCGAGTTCGCGTACACGCATCACGGGACCAGCGTCATCGAGTACTTCTGGCACAAGTGCTTGGAGGACGGGAACCCGAAAGGGCTCTCGGATGCGGCGTTCCGGTACCCGGGGATGCGACCTCGAACCAGGGAAACAGGGATTTTGATGCTCATCGATGCCATCGAGGCAGCCGCCCGCACCGTCGACGAGCCCTCGCGCGAGAAATTCGAAGCCATCGTGCAGCGCGTGACGAACATCAAGCTGCGGCAGGGTCAGCTCGACGTGTGCGGCCTGACGATGGAGGACATCCGAGTGCTTCAGAGCACGCTCACCGATACCCTCTGCAACGCCTATCACAACCGCATCAAGTACCCTTGGCAGGACAAAGAAGGCGAAGGAGAGACGCCGCTACCCGCTCCGGGCTTGGCCACCGAGAAAGACATCGCGCGAGAGCGAAGCCGTGAGTCTACTTAGACGCGGGTGGTTCATCGGTATCCTGTGCGTACTCTGCGGCTGCGAGCAGCTTGGCAATCCACCCCAGTTTGCGACGGGCCCGACTCAATGGAACGGAGAGCAAGGCCACCTCGTGACGACGACGCGGTCGTTCCAGAACGAAAAGACGATCCGCCGCCTCGTATCCGAAGGCCTGGGGGACCTCGATCACACCGACGCCTCGATCGGCCCCTCGCAGACCTTGACCATCGTCGCGGTCGTTCCCCGCAGGCTCAGCCAAAAACGGCGCCGCGCTGTCAACCTCGTCACGACCTTCAAGTTGGCGAACCGCGCGCCGATCGTGCGCCGATGGTCGGCGCCTCCATCGTCGCATCACTGGAACGCGGCGTTTGCCCTGCCTGAGCCTCCGCGCGACGCCGTCACCGCCGTGGCGCCATGAGTCCCGATTGGGTCTCCCGGACGTCGGGGAACTCCTCGAGCGACCGTCCCTCCTCCCGAAACACGTCGATCGATTCGAGAAAACCGTGAGCGAGCTCAGGGTCGAACTGGCTGCCGCCGCAACGGTCGATTTCGGTGATGGCGATGTCGTGCGCCATTGCTTTTCGATAGGCGCGGTCGCTCGTCATCGCGTCATACGTATCCGCCACAGCGATGATGCGTGCGATGAGCGGCACGTCGTTTCCTTTGAGCCCGAGCGGGTATCCGAGGCCATCCCAACGCTCGTGGTGTAGATGCACGCCAGGGATGAGCGGGTGCAGGAACTCGATCGGCTGCAAGATGTCGCGGCCATGTTCCGGGTGCTGCTTGAAGGTCTCGTACTCTTCCTGTGTCAGCTTGCCGGGCTTGTTGAGGTTCATGACGCAACCGATCTTCCCGATGTCGTGCATCAGCGCCGACTGGCGAACGATTTCGATGTCGCCATCGCTCAGCCCGAGCTTGATGGCGAGGATCTGCGCGTAAGCCGCGACCCGCGCGGAATGCCCCGCCGTGTAGCGGTCCATCTTGTCGATCGCACTCGCGAGGCCTCGAATGGTTTGCTTGAACGTCGCCTGAAGGTCTTCGTAGAGGCGCGCATTCTCGATGGCGGCAGACGCGCGGTCCGCTGTGGCATGCAGGAGCTTGCGCTGCCCCTCGTCGAAACGCTTGCCCTGCGTGTAACTGAGCGCGCAAAGAAACCCGATGGTGTCGCCGCGCGCCGTCAGGCGGGCGACCGCAAGAGACTGCGGCGCGGGGTCTTCCCCGAGCTCATCGAAGTAGCGCCAGCACCGCTCGCCATGCTCGAGAAGTGCGGGGGCGTGCACGAAATGCTCGCCTAGGGTCTCGACGCTCAGTGTGTCCGGCTCTCGCCTCAGGCGAAAGTTCGGATTGAGCTCGGTGCTCCGCCGGTAAAAGCTTCCGCCGCCGTCGCTCAACAGTACGGTGACCAGGTCGGAGTCCACTTCGTCGATCGCCGCGCGGCTCAGCGTGTGCACCACCTGCTCGAGCGAGAGGCTGGCAGCGATGGCCTCGCTGACCTTGTAGAGTGAGAGCGCCTCCTTGAGCCGGAAGTTCTCGGCTTCGAGTCGCTGCCTCTCGAGCCCGCGTCGAATCGTGTGGACGACTTCCTCCACCTTGAACGGCTTGAGGACGTAGTCATACGCGCCCTGCTTCATCGCCTCGATGGCGGTCTCGACCGTCCCGAAGCCCGTCATGATGATCGTCACGACGTGCGGCGTGTGCTTGCGGATGGCTCCGAGCAGCTCGAGGCCGCCCATGTTCGGCATCTTCAAGTCGCTCAACACCAGGTCGAAGCGCTCGCGTGAGAGCTCGACCAGGGCCGCGCTCCCGTCCTCGGCGGTGCGAACGTAGAAGCCCTCCATCGTTAGGAAGTCCGCGAGAATCTCCCGAATCACTTCCTCGTCGTCGACCACGAGGACCTTCGCGACGTCTTCGCCTGGCTGCCCGCTCATTCGCGTATGGCCCTGGCTAGTACTCCGTGCTGCACGGTCGTGTCAAATCCGAGTGTCGGTTGCATTGCGGCTCTAAGCGCACTTTGATACATCCCGCTCGACCTTGCCATTGCCAACCCGGATTACGACGCTCGCCTTCGTCGTTTACGGCCCGCTGACCGCGGGCGCCATGGCATGGGCATGGTATGGGGGTGGCCGTTTCGCTTGGTCCATCGATACACCGTGGCTGTCAGCGCCGTACCCGGAACGCTTCGCGCTCTCGCTCGCGCTAGGCCTCGTGTTGGCGCTCACGGTGGTCGCCATGACCCCGCGCCTCGTCGAACGAACCCATTGGGCACGCGCCCTCCACGCGGAGCTCGCCGAGATCATCTCCCCACTTTCGTCCGCCGAGATCACCTGGCTCGCGCTCGCCTCCGGTTTTGCCGAGGAGCTTTTCTTTCGAGGGGCGATGCAGCCGGTGCTTGGCCTGCTGATCACTTCGGTGATTTTCGGTGCCGTTCACGTGGGGCCGAAGCCGGTATTCTTGGCTTGGACCACCTGGGCGTTCCTCATGGGGCTTTTGTTGGGGCTGATCTTCGAGCTCACCGGTGTTCTCTGGGGCCCGGTTTTCGCGCATGTTTGGATCAATCAGCGCAACATGACCTTCATCCGGCGACATTGACGCTCGACACGACCCTTTCTACCCTGGGTGGATACCCGTGGAGAGCGAAATCAAGACGAGGGTCACGCCCTTTTCGGAGCCTTACATTTCGACCGGAGCCGGCCAGGATTGCCTGGTGGTGATCTACGCGCCCAGCTCCAATCAATTGGGCAAACGATTCTCCTTGGCGGACGGCGGAGTCAGGATCGGTCGGGGCGGCGAAAACGATGTCATCCTTCACAGCGACAGTGTCTCGCGCCGGCACGCGCGCATCGAGATTCGACCCGGGAGCTATCACGTCGTCGACATGCATTCGACGAACGGGACGTATGTGAACGACGAGCTCGTGAAGGAGCGCCAGCTTCGACGTGGCGACCAGATCAAAATCGGCGACACGATCATGAAGTTCCTCAGCGGCGCCGACCTCGAATCGCAATATCACGAGACGATCTATCGGATGACCATCATGGATGGGCTCACCGGCATCCACAACAAGCGCTACCTCGTGGAGCAGTTGGATCGAGAGCTATCCCGCGCGACACGGCATGGACGTCCGCTGACTCTGGTGATCTGCGACATCGACCACTTCAAGCGCGTCAACGACGAATTCGGACACCTTGCCGGCGACCACGTGCTCAAGGAGGTCGCGCAGCTCGCGAAGAGCCGGCTGCGCCCCGACGACGTGATTGCGAGATACGGTGGTGAGGAGCTCGCGGTCATTCTTCCTGAGACCGATCTGCCGGGAGGCATCCGCATTGCCGACGAGTTACGAAAGATGATCGCCACCGAGACGTTCGTGTTCGAGGACGAAGACATCGACGTCACAATTTCCTGCGGCGTCGCGCAGCTCGACCCGAAATGGCGTGCCTATGACTTCGTTCGAGCAGCCGACGAACAGCTCTACGAAGCCAAGCGGGCCGGCCGCAATCGCGTCTGTCCGAGCTAGTCAGTCGCCGTGACCAGACGTGCTACGCTCGCACGCGATGCGATCGATCGCAGAGGCCCTCGCTTCGATGCTACCGGCATTCTCTCCGTTGGGGGAGGAAGAGGTGCATCTGACCGAATCAGCGGGACGCTACCTGTCCCGCGAGGTCAGGGCCCGCTTCGATTCGCCGCCCTTCGATAACAGCGCCATGGATGGCTACGCCGTCCGCGCGGCCGACGTCGCCTCAGCGACGAAAGACACGCCGGCTCGACTTCCAGTTCGGGGCGAATCTCGCGCGGGAGGGCCACTCCCCGAGCATCTCGAGCCGGGGGCTGCGTGCCGCATTTTCACCGGTGCACCGATGCCGGCCGGCGCAGACGCGATCGTCATCCAGGAGGACACCGACCGCGACGGGGACGAGGTGGCGATTCGAGAGCCTTCCGTCGAGGGGACGCACGTTCGGGCGCAGGGCAGTGATGTGTCATCGGGGGCGCTGCTCCTTCAGGCGGGTGCCCGCCTCTGGCCGGGGGAGATCGGTCTCCTCGCAAGTCAGAACATCGATCGCGTGCACGTCTTTCGACGCCCCAAGGTCGCGATCCTCTCGACCGGTGACGAGCTTCGACAGCTTGGCGAGGAGCTCGAGCCAGGTATGATCGTCAACTCGAACGTCTATGTGCTGACCGAGATGCTGCGCGCAGTGGGGGCCGTTCCCATCGCCCTCCCCGCGGCGCGAGATACTCTGACCGAGATCGAGGCCGCGCTCCGAACGGCACTCGAAGCAGACGTCGTCATCACGACCGGGGGCGTATCGGTGGGCGAATACGACTTCGTGAACGAGGCGTTCAAGAACGTAGGCATCGAGCCGATGTTTTGGAAAGTCCGCATCAAGCCCGGCAAACCCGCGTCGTTTGCCAAGTACCAGGGCAAGCCCGTCATCGGCGTTCCGGGCAATCCGATCAGCGCGATGGTCGCCTTCGAGGTGCTCATCGCCCCCTGTTTGCGGAAGATGCTCGGCGACCCGCAGCCACACCCTGAGCCAGTGGTTGCGCGGCTCCGCGACTCGTATCACCGCCGCCCGGGCCGCGTCGAGATCGCACGTGCCGTGGCCACACGGGAGGGGGATGAAATCGTGGTGGCTCTTCACCGCCTTCAGGGCTCGGGCTCCCTGCCGTCGTTCGTGGGGGTCAACGCCCTGGTCATCCTGCCGGCGGACCGGGCCGAGCTAGCCGCCGGAGAGAAGGTCGAGGCGATCCTCTGGGGCCCGGGCTTGAAGGGTCCGATCTCGTTTTTCGACCAAATGAGCTAGGCGCTTCGTTTGTGATTTCAACGATTTGTGCGTTGGCTTCTTGACTGTTGGATCGCGATCAATATAGTGGCGCTCCCTCAAAGGGGGGGTCACAAGCATGAAGAAGTCCCAGCTCAACCAGTTTCGCGCCGTCCTGGAAGAGAAGCGAGACGCCGTCATTCGCCGCGCACGCGAGACGATGGACCAGGATATGACCCTCGACGCCTCCGAGCTCCCTGACGAGATGGACCTGGCGTCGAGCGAGTACATGCAGTCGTTCACCTTCCGCCTCCGTGGGCGAGAGCGGGTGTTCCTGCAGAAGATCGAGAAAGCCATTAAGAAGCTCGATGAAGGGGTATTCGGCGTCTGCGACGACTGCGAAGAACCGATCAGTCTCAAGCGCCTCGAAGCCCGACCCGAAACCGAGTTCTGCATCCGCTGCAAAGAAGATCAAGAGCGGAACGAACGCGACTTCGCGTAAGGCCCTCTGCTAGTCCCGGTGCACTCGGCGCTTCACGCCGTGGATGATGCGCCACACGACGAGCATGACCACCGGGACTGCGATGGCGAAGCCGATCTTCTTGTTGAGCGGCAGGCCGATCCACGCGAGGCCCTCGTAGACATAGCCGAGCAGCCCCATCAAGTAGTACGTGATCGCGACGACGGAGAGTCCCTCCACCGCTTGCTGGAGGCGGAGCTGCACTTCGCTGCGGCGATTCATGGAGCTCAATAGCTCCCGGTTCTGGCCCTGGATGGCCAGCTCGACGCGTGTGCGAAGCAAATCGCTGGCGTGTGCGATCCGGCTCGACAGGCCCTCGAGCCGGTCGCGGACCGCGTTGCAGGTCCGAATGCCCGGCCCCAGTCGTCGGTCGATGAAGATTTTCACCGGTTGCAGGCCCGGGATCTTTTCTTCGCCGAGCTCTTGGATCCGTTCATTGACCAAGTTGTAGTAGGCGTTGGTCGCTGCGAATCGGTACGTGGTGTCGGAGCGATAGCGTTCGACCCGGGCCGCGAGGCTCGAAAGCTCATCGAGTAGCTCCTGCTGGTCGGTTTCGCTTTCCGGATGCGCGAGCTCCTGAATGATCCCGGCGAGCTCGCCCTCCATGGCGGTCACCTCGGGCGTGATCCTGCGCGCCACCGGGAGCGCAAGGAGCGCCATCAACCGATAGGTCTCGACCTCGAGAACCCTCTGGACCAGCCGTCCCGCCTGAAGCGGTGTCAGGTCGCGCGCCTGAATCACGATCCGGCCGAAGCCATCGGAGTGAAGGCGGAAGCTGCTGTAGAGGTACGCGGTCCCCTGCCTGACCACCCCGCCCCGAAGAGGCTGGTTCTCGAAATAGCGGTCGAGCTCGGACGAATCGAGCGACCCTTCCGCGCAGCTAAACGCGAAGTGCAACGCCGTGGTCGCCCTTCCCGGCATCTCAGCCAGCCAGTCGCCAGGGATGTGGCTGAGGGCCCCCGGCTGCCGCAAGGGATCGCCCAGAACCCTGCGAATGAACGTATAAGTCGAGAACTCGGTGTGCATTTCCCACCGAAGCTCGAAATCATCGAAGGTTTGGTAGAGGCAGGAGGCGCCCTCAGGCGGTGGCTCGGCCCCGAATCGGGTGCACAGAGCGGAGAGGTGTACATGCTCGGCCTCACGCTCGTCCTGCCCGATTTGAACCGCGATGTGGGTGATCGTGCACGGCGTCTCGACCAGCGGCGAAGGCCGGCTGTGAAGCTCCTCATAGAGCTCCGCACGCGAGGGATGCACGCTCAGGACACTGTCGGTGGTCACAGAGGGCATCTTTGGGGGGATCGCCTCCCTCGGTCAACACCCGGCGTCAGCGCTAGCGCCAGGGTCCCAGAATCACTCCGCCGCAGCCGGCCTGGTACTCGTACCCGTCCTCGGCTGAGGCTGCGGCAGCATAATCATGAACGCCGTCCTCCCCGGCATACTGTCCACTGTCACGCTCCCGCCGTGGTCCTCCACGATGCTCTGGACGATAGCCAAGCCGAGGCCCGTTCCGCCCTTCTTGCCGTGCGTCGTAAATGACTCGAACAGGCGCTCGCGAATCTCCTCGGAGACCCCGGGGCCGTCGTCGGAGAAGGTCAGAACGAGATTTCCGTCGTCGGCTCGATCGATTTCGAGACGGCACACGCCCCCGTCCCCCCCGATGGCCTCGGCCGCGTTTCGGGCAAGGTTGTGGAACACGCGTTGCATCTTTTCTTCGTCGAAGTGGGCCACGCCGCGGTCGTGCAGCGCGAGCTCGAGGCGGATGCCTTGCTCGGCGAGCTCGGGCTTGAGTTGGTCGGCGAGGTCTTCGAAGAAGGTATGTAGGTACACCCTGCGGATGAGAATGCGACGCTCGCCTTTTGCGAAGGCCAGTGTCTCGCCCATCATCGTCTTGAGGAGCTGAACCTGCCGGCGGACCGAAGCGGCCGCCTCTCGACGCTTATCCTCGTCTCCTTCTTGGACGAGGAGCTGGGTGTATCCCGAGATGATGGTCAGCGGGGTCTTCAGGTCGTGGAGCATGCTCGAGAGGAAGCGTCCGAGGGTCGTGAGGCGCTCCTGGCGTGCCCGCTGAGCCCGGGACTGCGCCTGGGCAATGGCGGTCGACAGGTGGCCCGCGATGACTGTCGCCATCTTGAGGTCGTCGTCGATGAACGGGGCCCGTCCGCCTGACTTGTTGAGGAGCTGCAAGGCCCCCGCGCCGTCGTCCCAGCGCAGCGGCACGCAGAGCAACGACTTCGGATGATAACCAACCTCGTCGGAGATGTGGCTCGAGTGCCGCGGGTCGTCGTCGACCCGATTGACGATCTGTGGCCGCCCGTTTTCTGCCACCCATCCGGAGATGCCCTGCCCCGCCTTGATCTTCATCTTCTTGACGCGATCCGGCTCGCCGCCCACGGCCGCTCGAAACGTCAGGTCACCCGTGTACTGGTCCGCGAGGAGAATCGACGCCGCTTCGGCATCGGTCGCGCGCATCGTGCGGGCGAGAACACCGGCCAACAGATCATCGA
Source organism: Deltaproteobacteria bacterium (assembly GCA_041821485.1). Classification (GTDB taxonomy): domain Bacteria; phylum Myxococcota_A; class Polyangia; order Polyangiales; family Houyiibacteriaceae; genus SG8-38. The sequence goes on along the minus strand of JBGUEF010000013.1, from coordinate 8,029 downwards.
GCTCCATCGCACTGGCTGCGACCTGGGTGATCTCGAACAGGACGTCGAGCTCACGAATTTTCTTTTCGAGCTTCTCTTTCGTTTCGAGCAGCTCGATGTTCTTGCCGACGACAGACAGAAACAGCTTCGAGTTTTCGATCGATACGGCTGCGTGGCTCGCCAACGCTGTCAACAGAGCCTCGTCGGCGATCGTGAAGTGCCCCTCGTGCTTGTTGAGCACCTGAACCACGCCGATGGTCCTGCCGTGCTGGTTCTTCATGGGCACACACAGCGTCGAGCGCGTCCGGTATCCCGTCGTCCGATCCCATTCGGCGTCGAAGCGAACGTCTTGGTAGGCGTCCTTGATGTTGAGCGGCTTACCCGTGCTGGCCACGGCCCCGGCCAGCCCCTCACCTGGCTTCAGCCGGATTTCGTGCACCTCCTCGCCCTGAATCACCTTCGACCAGAGCTCGTCGGTCTCCTCGTCGAGGAGGTAGAGTGTCGACCGATCGGCCTCCATGACCTCGGAGATCCGATCGAGGATCATCTCGAGTAGCTCGCCGAGGTCGAGCGTCGACCCCAGGGCGGAGCTGATATCTTGCAGCGCCCGCAGCTTGGCCCTCTCGCGATCTACGACGCTTTGCAGTCGCAGCGCTTCCTGGCCGTGTCGGTCGCCGTCTGAAGCCATACTGAGGTCGATACTCCCCCGAACGGGGGCCAAGAAGCAACGACCTTCGCGGCGGCTCTATTCCCCTTTGCGCAATTCCGCGTGATCGCCCATTCGGACGGCCCGGGTGGCTCGCTCGAGCAAAATGGCTGTCGTCTTCGGCTGCACATTGACGGCCCGGCCTATGGCCACGACCTCCCATGGATAGTGCTCCGGCTCGTCTGGCAATGGGACCGATGGCTCGATTTCGCGGCCGACCTTACCCTCGGCGCTCCGTCGCCACTCGTCGCCCTGGCGAACGATGTAGAAACGATTGCCGATCACGATCCCTTGCTCCGCGCCGACGTTTACGAAGACGATCTGGTTCGTCGAAGGCAGCTTTCGCGGATACAGGCTGGCGACCACGGTAGCGCGGAGCGAGTGCTCGGCCGGAACCACGTCGATCCAGTAGAAGTGACGCTCGAGCGGCGCGAGGCGGAAGCCACGCTCGATACCCTCGATGGTGTTGACCACCTCGGCCCGGCCTACTTGGCGCTTCTCGTCGTAGTCCTGGAGCTTCGCTTCGCCGATGATGCGAACGAGCGTCCCCTTCTCCCAGGATTCGCGCTCGAACTCCTCCATCTTTCGGAAGACGGTGTAGACGCGGCCGATCTCGGGCTCGACGCCTTCATTGAAACGCACGTACAATTTGTCCGTGTCGATCATCATCATGTGTTCTTCGTTGGCGCCAATGATGTAACCCGCGTCCTTCAATGCGTCGGAATCGAGGAAGCCGTACTCCGCCTGGAAGACCGCAGGGGCCGTGATGCCGGAGAACCGGTTCACCCGCTTGAAGCCGCGCGGCGCCGTCTCCACCACCTCGCCATCGGTGGGCCGAAGTTGAACCTGCGCGTCTGGGTAGATCCAATGCGGGTTGGTGATGTCCGGGTTGTACGACCAGACCTGCGGCCACCTGTAGGGGTCGCCGTAGTACGTCTGCGTGATGTCCCAGAGGGTGTCGCCATCTTTGACGGAATGCGTTTGGGGCACGTCCGAGGGGACCTCCACCTTCGCCTTCTCGGCCCCTTGGTTCTCAGCGGCCTCGTTGACCTGTGCGATTGCCGTGCCCGCTATCAGCACGGCCAACATGCTCATCCATCCCACCAGCTTCATGATGCATCCTCCCGCAGCGCCAAGCGCGCGGCCGCAGTATCCGGGAACTGCTCCCTAACCTTGTCGAAGTAAGCCTGAGCGCTCGCAGTATCACCGCGCCTCAGATAGATTTGTCCAATGCGGTACAGCGCATCCGGGGCCTTGTTTGCCCAGGGATGCAGCTTCTCGATGCGTTCAAAGTACTGAAGCGCACGAGCATACTCGTGCCGCAAGTAGTGGATCTCGCCGCACCAGAACAAGGCGTTGTCGGCGTACGGGTGGCTCGGATGCTCCGACGAAAACGTCTCGAGCTCGGTTAGCGCATCTTGAAACTTCTTCTCGCGGATCAGGCTCAGCCCCCTGCGGTACCCCTCGACGCTGACCACGGGGACTTGGGGCGCCTCCACGGGCTGTGGCTCGGCGAACCCCGGAAGGTCGGGCACGTCCTCGGTGATCGGCAAACGCTCATCGACGACCTCGCCATCGAGCCGAAGCACGGGCTCCATGTCGAGACCCGCGTGCCGGTCCTTCGCCCACGGAAGCTCGTCCCCCGCGGACGTCTTTCTCGACAGCTTCGGAGCGAAGTTCTTTTCGCCCTTCAGCTCCTGGACCTCCGCGTGCGCTAGGGCGAGCTGGCCACGCAGCGTTCGGAGCTCCTGCTCCTGTTCTTCGTTCTGGGCTCGAAGTGTCGTGACCTCAGCATCGCGCGCCGCCTGGTCGGACGCACCGTGAACGCGCGAGTGCGCTCCGACCGAGCTGCACCCGATCAGTGTCGAAACACCAGCCACTACGAAGAGCGTCTTCACGGCATAACCCCGCATCTGGATCGTAGGTAACCCAGCGGACTCACGTCAAAAAAGGCGTGCCCTATTGCCAGGCGCCAAGTGCCCGAAATCGCTGATATCGTTGGGCCACCAGCTCATCGCCAGAAAGCCCCCGGAGCTCGTCCAGATGGTGGCGAAGGCGCACTCGGAGGGACTCCGCGGCGGTTTCGGGCTTCCGGTGGGCCCCGAGCGCCGGCTCGGGCACCACTTCGTCGATCACCCCAAGCTGCTTGGCGTCGTGCGCCAATAGCCGAAGCTGCTCGGCCGCGTCCGCGCCTCGTGTCCCGTCGCGCCAGAGGATCGACGCGCAGCCCTCGGGGGTGATCACGCTGTAAGTGGCGTACTCGAACATGAGCACCTGATTGGCAACTCCGATCGCCAACGCGCCTCCCGAACCGCCTTCGCCGATGACGGTGCATACGATCGGGACCCGGAGCCCTGCCATGACCTCGATCGAACGGCCGATGGCCTCGGCCTGGCCCCGCTCCTCCGCTCCAAGCCCCGGATAGGCTCCTGGAGTATCGATGAACGTCAGCACTGGACGCCCGGCTTGCTCGGCCAGTCGCATGATGCGGATCGCTTTCCGGTAGCCCTCGGGGTGTGCCATCCCGAAGTTTCGGAGCGCCTTGTCTTTCGCCGTCCGCCCCTTCTGGTGGCCGACGACCGCAACGATTTCACCTTCGAAGCGTGCAAATCCAGAAATGATCGCCGGATCGTCCCGGAAGTTTCGGTCCCCATGCAGTTCGACGAAGTCCTCGAACAGGAGCGCCAGGTAGTCCCGCAGGTAGGGACGGTCCGGGTGCCGGCTCAGCTGGACCTTCTTCCAGACATCGAGATCGGCGTAGAGCTTGCGCTGTAGGTCCTCCGCCTGGGCCAGCAGGTTCTCGATCTGGGCGTCGATCGCCTCGGCCTCCGGGGCGCCCCCATCGGTGAGCTCCTTGAGGGCGGCGATCCGCTCCTCTAGCTCGACCAAGGGCGCTTCAAAGTCCAGGTGGGCCATCCGGACAGATGCTTCGCATATCTGGGCCGGGCGGCAAGCTCTGCGGCGTTACTCGCACGTGGCGAGCCCGATCAGCTCGAAGACCCGAATCGGCAGAGCCTTGCCCTTCACCTTTTCCGCGGGCAGCTCCTTGAGCTCGACGCTGTCGTCCAACTTGGCGAGCGTCCCCTCGCTGACTAGGGTCTGCCCCGGCCGTGCCAGTGAGCACAGCCGCGACCCCGTGTTCACCGGGTCTCCGATGACCGTGTACTCGAGCGCCTGGCTGCTTCCGATGTATCCCGCGACCACCTCTCCGGTATTGATGCCGATTCCGATCTCGAACGGTGGCAGGCCACGGGCCTCGTGCCGTTCATTCAGAGAAGCAAGCGCTCCTTGCATCTCGAGCGCCGCGCGAACGGCGCGAATCGGATCGTCATCATGTGCGACCGGTGCTCCGAAGAGCACCATCATCTCGTCCCCGATGAATTTGTCGAGCGTTCCTTCATAGCGGAACACGATTTCGACCATGCGCTCGAAGTATTCGTTGAGCGCGTCCACCACGATCTGCGGTTCGCAAGATTCGCTGATGCTGGTGAAGCCGCGAATGTCGGCGAATAGGATCGTGGTCTCGCGAAGCTCGCCGCCCTTCTTCACCTCCAACTCTCCGGAGAGCACCTGCTCCGCGATGTCAGGCGACAGCAGGCGTCGGAAGCGCTCTCGGGTGACGGCTTCCTGTTCGAGCTTCTTCGCGAACAAGGTGTTCTGCACCGCCACGGCGGCCTGACTGGCGACGGTTTCGAACAACGCCAGGTCCTTCTCCGTGAATGCATGGGTTGCGAGCTTCGAGTCCAGCATCATTACGCCGAGGACCGTGTCGTTGTGGATCAGTGGAACGCACATCGTCGAGCGAATGCCCTGCATGATCACCGACTGCGCGCTTTGAAAACGGGCGTCTGCTGAGGCGTCGTGGGAGAGAACCGCTTCTTTTTCGCGGACGACCGTGTCCAGCACGGTCTTCGACACGATGACCTCTTGCTCGGGGTCGACGCCCTCGCCCGTGCGCACCGAGACCGGCTCTAGAAAGTTCTGGTCGTTGTGCAGGAGTACGACGCCTCGATCGGCGGGTACGAGTCGAAACGCGACCTCGAGGATCTTGTTGCAGAGCGAGGTGATGCTCGTTCCGAGCTCGATCGCCTGGGTGACCTCGTAACTCGCGCGAAGCTTCTCGTAGTCGCGCCGGAGCGACGCGTCGTCTTGAATGAGCTCTTCGGCGAAGAAGGTTTTTTCTGCGAGGATCGAAACCTTCGCGCGGATCAAAGGGCCAGCGTCGGTGTCGCCGATCTTGAAACGGTTGGTGGCCTCGCGAGACTCCCCGCTCAAGAGGGCGTCGAAGGAGACGCCGATGGGCCTTTGCTGGGGCTCGAAGACGATGCGCGTCGAGCCGATCGTGATCTCGTCACCGGGTTCGAGCGGGCGGTCCTCGCTGACCCTGTCACCGTTTACGTAGGTGCCGTTGAGCGAGCCTAGATCCTTGAGAATGTAGCGGTCGTCGACCAGCTCGATGTGGCAGTGCTCCTTGGACACCACGCGGTCGAGGACCTGATGCGTGTTCCTAGGATGCCGTCCAAGCGAATTGTGACGGAAGAGCTGACGCTCCTGCCGCCCGCTTGGCCCCATGATACTGATGCGAGCCATAACCCCTCCACCAGGCTACCTGGGGCGTTCTCAGGCTGCAAAGTTGGGGCGACCGACTAGAGAGAGGAGTCGTTGGCTTTGGTCTCGACGATGAACTCTTCGACCGCGCCTCGGACCGGACGGGAAAAGTAGACCTTCTGGGCCGCAATTTCGCGGAGCGCGGTCACAATTGGGCGGTTTCTGCTGTGAACGAGCGCCGGAGCACCCTTGATGAGCTGGCGGGTCCGCCGTGCGGCCAAGATGACCAGCGCAAAGCGGTTTTCCTCGTGGATCAAGCAGTCTTCGACGGTGACGCGTGCCATAGCGCCGGAGGCTAGCAGGGGTCCCCCACTCCGGCAAATCCGTCTCATCCTTTCTCGGAAAAGGGCCGCAACATGGCTTGACTCCCCATCTTTCATGACTAGGTTGCGACCCGATCAGCACTCTCAAGCATCGAGTGCTAACAAGGTACCGGGTAGCCAACTACCCGAAAACGGAGGGATAAATGGCCATTCGTCCATTGCATGACCGCATTTTGGTCAGGCGCGTGAAAGAAGAAGAGAAAACTAAAGGCGGGATCATCATTCCCGATACCGCCAAAGAGAAGCCGATCGAGGCCAAGGTGGTCGCGGTGGGCACCGGGCGCATTCTCGATAGCGGAGAAGTCCGGAAGCTTGCCGTGAAGAAGGGCGACCTCGTCCTGTTCGGCAAGTACGGCGGCACGGAGGTCAAGATCGATGGTGAAGACCACCTGATCCTCCGTGAAGACGACATCTTGGGAATCATCGAATAGGAGACTGAGAAACATGGCTGCGAAAGAGATCATTTACGATACAGCTGCTCGCGACCGCATTCTGAAAGGCGTCAACGCGCTGGCGAATGCCGTGAAAGTCACGCTCGGTCCGAAGGGCCGCAATGTCGTGATCGAGAAGAGTTTTGGCGCACCGACCGTCACCAAAGATGGCGTGACAGTGGCCAAGGAAATCGAGCTTGCCGACAGGTTCGAGAACATGGGCGCCCAGATGGTGCGCGAGGTCGCTTCGAAGACCTCCGACATCGCGGGTGACGGCACCACCACCGCCACTGTGCTTGCGCAGGCGATTATCCGCGAGGGCACTAAAATGGTCGCCGCGGGTCACAACCCGATGGAGATCAAACGGGGCATCGACGCGGGTGTTGTGAAGGTCGTCGAGGACCTTCAAGCGCAATCGAAGGCCACGAAGGATCCGAAAGAGATCGCACAGGTTGGCACGATCAGCGCCAACGGCGATCGCACCATCGGCGAGATCATCGCCGGTGCCATGGAGAAGGTCGGCAAGGAAGGCGTCATCACCGTCGAGGAGGCCAAGGGTCTCGAGACGGAGCTCGAGGTCGTCGAGGGCATGCAGTTCGACCGCGGTTACCTGTCGCCCTACTTCGTGACCGATTCGGAGCGCATGGTCGCCGAGATCGAAGATCCCTACATCCTCATCGTCGAGAAGAAGATCTCGAACATGAAGGACCTTCTGCCAGTTCTCGAGGCGATTGCCCGTCAGCAGAAGCCCCTCATCATTCTTTCCGAAGATGTCGAGGGTGAGGCGCTTGCCACACTCGTCGTCAACAAGCTTCGTGGCACCCTGCAGACCGCCGCCGTCAAGGCCCCGGGCTTCGGTGACCGCCGCAAGGCCATGCTCGAGGACATCGCCATCCTTACCGGTGGCACCGTCGTCAGCGAGGATCTCGGCATCAAGCTCGAGAACGTGACCCTGAACGACCTGGGCGGCGCCAAGCGAGTGACCATCGACAAGGAGACCACCACCATTGTCGACGGCGCTGGTAAGAAGAAAGACATCTCGGGCCGCATCGAGACCATCCGCAAGCAAATCGAGGACACCAGCAGCGATTACGATCGTGAGAAGCTGCAGGAACGTCTCGCGAAGCTCGTCGGAGGCGTCGCAGTGGTCAAGGTCGGCGCTGCCACCGAGGTCGAGATGAAGGAAAAGAAGGCGCGCGTCGAAGATGCGCTTCACGCCACGCGCGCGGCTGTCGAAGAGGGCATCGTGCCCGGCGGCGGCGTTGCGCTGATTCGCGCGCAGAAGGCGCTCGAAGGACTCAAGCTGAGCGACGAGCAAAAGATCGGCATTGGCATTCTGATTCGCGCCATCGAAGAGCCACTTCGTCAGATCGCCGCGAACGCGGGGCTCGAAGGCTCGATCGTCGTGAACGAGGTGCGCAACGGTAAGGGCGCGTTCGGTTTCAACGCGTACACCGAAGAGTACGAGGACCTGATCAAGGCCGGCGTCATCGACCCGACCAAGGTCGTGCGTAGCGCCCTTCAGAACGCGGGTTCGGTGGCGGGCTTGATGCTCACCACTGAGGCCCTCGTCGCCGAGCTGCCGAAGGAAGAGCCCCCCATGGGCGGCGGTGGTGGTCACGACCACGGCGGCGGCATGGGCGGCATGGGCTTCTAAGGCCACTCCGCTCTACACATGGAAAGCCGGGGCATTCGTGCTCCGGCTTTTCCTTTTTAAAACTGAGTCATCGGAGAACGGCGGAGCGCGTGGTACGGGTTGCGAACGGTTCGTCGATGACACGCTACGAGGACAGCCTCGACGGTGGCCGGTCACCCCCGGCATGTTCATGAGGAAGCTCTTCCTGATATCGCTCTTTGCGCTGGCTCCGGTGCTGGTGTTCACGACGCCGCTGACCAGTGCTGCGCAGCAGCCAAAGCTAGACATTAAAGCGTTCATCGGTGTGGGCGGCACGACGTATGTCGCCATGCTCGAAACCGGGTGC
>JBGUEF010000012.1:0-24200 GCA_041821485.1 Deltaproteobacteria bacterium | reverse complement strand
CGACACGTCGCGCCGGTTTCGCATTCGTCGATTCGCGGGCCCCGAATGCTTTCTCGAACATCTCGACGGGGTACGCGTAGGGCACTTGACCGACCTGCACGTCGGTCGCGTCACGCCGATGGAGGTTCAGTACGACGCGGTCTCGATGACCAATGCGGGCAAGCCCGATGTCGTGGTCATCAGCGGCGACTTCGTCTGCCACAGCCAGGCGTACCTCCACGATCTCACCGACGTGATTAGTCAGATCGACGCTCCGGTGTTCGCGTCCCTCGGCAACCATGACCACTGGGCGGGCGCGGAGCCGGTTCGAAAGGCGCTCATTCGCGGCGGGGCTGAGGTGCTCGACAATGCGAACACGACGATCACCATCGGGCATCAGCGGCTGCAAGTCGTCGGCCTAGATGATGCATACACCGGGCATGCCGATCTGCGCGAGGCGCTCAAGGGCCTACGCCGCGATTTGCCGGTCATTGGCATTTCGCACATCGCCGAGGAGGCCGACGCGCTCTGGGAGGCCGGGGTCCCCATCGTGTTTTCCGGTCACACCCACGCAGGCCAGGTCACGGTCGCTCGGCTTCACGAGCTTTCGGTCGGGAAGCTCGCCGGCCACAAGTACATTCATGGGCTCTATGGGTCCCGAGGGGCACAAGACCCCAGGGGCGCGGTTTACGTGGGCGCCGGGGTAGGGGCCGCGGTGGTTCCGTTGCGCCTGGGTGAACGCGCCAAGCGCGAGGTGGCGTTCTTCGAGCTCGGCACGCAGCCCGGCACGTTCGACGAGCATCACCAAGAGCAAGCGGCGCATCAGGGACGAGTTCCTTCCCTCAAGACCAAGGAGCGCCGAGCGGAGGCCGTGCGGCGCAAGCACGAGCGCCGCGAGCGCAAAAACGGCGATGGCGATGGCAATGGCGCCGGCAATGGTGCTGGGTTCAGCTCCTGAGGGGGGACCCCGTCACTGATTGTCGGCGAGGAAGTGTTCCGCCTCGAGAGCGGCCATGCAGCCCGTGCCTGCCGCTGTGATCGCCTGCCGCCACTTCTTGTCCTGAACGTCGCCTGCGGCGAACACACCAGGGATGTTGGTTTGTGTCGAGTCGGCCTTCGTCACGATGTAGCCCTGCTCGTCGGTGTCGATCTGGCCGTTCAAGAACGCGGTGTTCGGCGTGTGGCCGATCGCGAAGAACAGACCCGCTACGGGGATGTCGCGCTCCTGATCGGTCTTCAGGTCTTTGACGCGAATCGCTTCGAGGAAGTCGGCGCCCTTGGCCTGCGTGACCGTGTGCGACCAGAGCATCTCGATCTTCGGGTTCTCGAGTGCGCGTTGCTGCATGATCTTCGAGGCACGCAGCTCATCGCGGCGGTGGACGATGTACACGGTCGAACCGTACTTCGTGAGGAACGACGCCTCCTCGACCGCGGAGTCGCCGCCGCCGATCACCGCGAGCGGCTGATTGCGAAAGGCGGGCAACGCGCCGTCACACACGGCGCAGGCCGAGATGCCCTTTTGCCAGAGCTCTCCGTCGTTGGCGCCGGCGATGTCGAGCCGCTTGGCTGTTGCTCCCGTCGCGATGATGACGGAGTCGGCGCTGCCTTCTTGGGAGTCGGCCTTGAAGCAGAAGGGCCTGCTGGAGAGGTCGATTTCGTTGATGGTCTCGGTGTGGATCGTCGTGCCGAATCGCTCCGACTGCGCGCGAAAGCGATCGGTCAGCTCGGGGCCCATGATGCCCTCTGGGAAGCCGGGGAAGTTCTCGACGTCCGTGGTGGTGGTGAGCTGGCCGCCGGCGGCGATGCCGCCTGCCATGAAGCCCTCGAAAAGCACGGGGCTCAGCTCGGCCCGTGCTGCGTAGATCGCCGCGGTGTGGGCTGCAGGTCCGCTGCCGATGATCAAGACTCGATGGCTCATGAGACTCCTTTTGAGGCCCCGGTTATGCATACCCGTAGGCGGGTGCGCAACCCCTAACCGACCACGTCGGACACGCGTGCGCCGATGGCAAGGGCGGCTGTAAGCCCCGGAGATTCGATGCCAATCAGGTGCACCACCCCCGGTTGGGAGGACGGGTTGGCGATGACGAAATCTGCGAATCCGCCCCCGGGCCCGACGAGCTTGGGTCGGATCCCACTGTAGTCTGGGGTCAGGTGCTCGGGTCGGATAGCCGGGAGGTAGCGTGCAACCGCGTTGGCAAAACGCTCGATTCGGGATTCGTCGACCGAGTAGTCGATCGTGTCGACGAACTCGGCGTCCGGACCGGCGCGTCGCGCACCCGAAATGTCGGCCGTGATGTGAACGCCCAGGCCGCCGCCTTCGGGCAGTGGATAGATCAAACTGTTGCGTGTGGGTGGGGCACCTGTCCCGAGTGCGAAGTATGAGCCCTTGCAGGGATACAAGCGCCATGGTCGTTCCGCTTCGGGCAGCCCCGATTTGGCGGCCACGTCGAGCGCCGAGAGGCCAGCGGCGTTGATGACCCGCGGCGCCTCCAACTCCATTTGGCTTCCCGTCGTGTCCGTGGTCCGAACGAGCCACCCATTCTGGCACTTCCGGATTTCGTCGACCGTGGTGTGGTACACGACCATGCCGTCGGCTTCTTTGATCTCATGCACGAGGCTGGCGATCAGCTCGTGGACGTCGACTACGCCTGAAGTCGGGGAGTGAAGCGCTAGCGCGCAACGGAGCTCGGGTTCCCGCTCTTTCGCCTCGCTCCCAGTGAGCAGCCGGAGCTCGCCGGCGCCGACGTCCTTGGCGTGGTGGGCGATCGCTTGAAGGCGCTGCTCGTCCTCGGCGCTCGTTGCAACGATCAGTTTCCCGGTGTGTTTGTGGGGCACCTCGTGAGCCTCACACCAGGCGTAGAGACGCCGGTTGCCTTCGATGCACATCCTCGTCTTGAGCGAGTCGTTCGGGTAGTAGATCCCGGCGTGAATCACTCCGCTGTTTCGGCTCGAGATCTCGCGCCCGGGTCCCACTTCTCGCTCGATGACCAGCACCGAGTCGAGCCGCCGGGAAAGCTCATGGGCGCAGGCGAGGCCGACGACGCCGGCTCCAATCACCACCGCGTCGACCTGTTCGGACATCGTCATCCCCCTAGAATGCCAGCGGGTCGATCCGCTGGGCAGGCAGCTGAACCGACAGCTGCGGCATGGGCAGCTCGCGCTGTTGACGGTACGCCTCGTAGTGCACCAACACTTTGCGGACGTAACGGTGGGTCTGCGTGAATGGAATCCGTTCCAACAAGACGTCGAGCGGCGTTCCATCGGCGCTCTCCTGAATCCAACGCCGAACGTTGTGCGGCCCTCCGTTGTAGGCAGCGATGGCCAGCGGCAGGCGTCCGTCAAAGCGATGGATCAGCGAGCTCAGGTACCAGGCGGCGAACTCGAGATTGAGCCGTGGGTCGAGGAGATCGGCTGGTGTGAAATCGTCGTGGCCCAGTGAGTGCGCGATCAGTCGTCCCGTACGCGGCATGATCTGCATGAGGCCGACGGCGCCGGCGTACGACACGATATGCTTCTGATAGGCGCTCTCGACGCGCATCACCGCAAGCAGGACGTTCGGGTCGAGGCCGTATCGGTTCGCGGCTGGAACCGCGAGCCATTCGTAGGCACGCGGCAAAGTCTCGATGAAGTCGGGCCCCGCGAAGCCGCCGGCCGTTCCCACGTCACCAAGCGCGGCGGCGACCGCGGCGAGCGTGGCGCGGTCTTCGTCCGAAAGCTCGAGTCGCGCGGCGCGAACGTCAGTCGCGATCGGTCCGTTTGTTCGTCCGTCTGCCCGGGCCACGCAGGTCAAGCCCGCCCTGGCGATGGGCTTGCCAAGCGCGTGGCGCCACGTCAGGTAGGCTTCGAAGAGCTCGGCGGTCGCTGCATCTCGCTCCCCCACCCGCAGCAGAGCCGTTGCACGCGCGATCCACGGATAGCTTTCCTCGTGAAGCTCGCCGATCGGTTGGAGCCGGCTGGCGAGCGTCCGGCTGGATGCCCGGGGTGGCTTGAGAACCGTCTGCGCCTGGCCATTGGAGAGGCCCTCTTCGCCCGAGCTACGGTTGCCGAGCTCCAGCCGCCTGAGGCCGTTTTCGGCCCAAAGCGCGTAGTATCGATCGCCGTCGAGCTCGGCGGTGGCTTTCGCCAGCGTGAAGAAAAGGGCTGCCTGGGTTGGGTCCTCGGCGCGCTCGTGAGCCCTGGCCAAGTGGTAGATCGCCGCCGCCCGGTAGGGGGAGCTCGGACGCTCCGCGATCGCTTCCAGCAGGGCGACGAGCAGGTGTTCACTGCCCGTTCCAGCGGCGGCCATCGCCGCCTCGAAAAGCATGGCCGACGGAGCCCCGGCCCGTGCGCGCAGGGTGACGAGCATGCCGTCGATCTCCTCTACGAGGCCGGCTGCGGAAGCGATACGCACCATGTCCACGAGCCCGCTCGTCGGGATCGACGCGTTCGAGCGGCCGGCGCGCAATCCGGTGAGTTGTCGCAGCGCTTGCTCGGGCTCGCGTGCACTGACGGTTTCCGCCATGTCGTTCGCACGATGCTCGATGTGCCGGGCCGTCGCGGCGTCTTCGGCGGGAAAGAGCTGCGCGGTTCGCAGGAACGTCTCCGCCGCTGTCCAACGGCCCTCGTCGCGAGCCAGGCGACCAGCCAGATAGTGAACCTCGGCGTGCTGTGCTCCAGTGAGAGGGCGATCGAGGAGCTCGGCGATCGTTACCTTGGCTGCCGCGAGCGGACCTGCGTGCACGAGATGGCGCACTTGCCGCACCCGTTCTTCGTCGGTCATGGAGGGCGTTACATGGCCGAGCCCCCCTAGGCGGCTGAGCTCGGACTCGGCCCAGGATGCGATGCGGCTCCCGGGGTATTCCACGCGGACCGCATGCATGGCCGCGATGGCCTCGTCATACCGGGCTTGGCGGAGGAGGCTCTGGGCATGCTCGAAGAGAAGCTCAGTACGATTGGGAATCGACGGATAGGCCGAGACTAGGTCCCGGAGGGCCTGGTCGGCGTTCGGGTCGCCAGCGCGGAGCAGTGCGAGCACCTGGCCGAAGCTCGCCTCGACGCGCACGGACTCATGCGGGCTGTTCGCGGCCTCCGCGAAGAACTCGGCGGCTCGCTCCGGTTGGTCGCGAAGGAGCTCGAGCCGAGCGCTCTGAAGAGCGATCCGGTCGCTGATCCGCGGGAGACCCTGGTAGGCCAAGTCGAGCTGAAGGCGCGCCTCCTCGTAGTTCGCTGCCGCGATCTGTTTGACGGCTTCGCGATACGCCTCGATGGCGCGTGCCTCGGGAGGCTGCGCATCCATGACAGGGAGAGCACTCAGGTACGGACCGCACATCGGCGTGCGCCACCGGACGAGACTGATCGGAGCGGAGCTGACCGGTGGCTGATCCGCAACGCACATCGGCACATCGGGCGATGCGTAGACCGGTGCGGGTGGCGATGCGAAGAGCACCGCCGCGAACACCACTGCGATGAGTCCGCGATGAGCCACGCTCCCTACAACATTGCAAATTCGTGAGGTGGGACGCAAAGATTGAGTTGCCGACACGCCTCTTTATACGTAAATGGCGCGCCGACGCTTCATTCCTGCAAAAGTTCGTCGCTCTGCGGCTCTTCGCCCGTCTCGACTTCAGCTGGGGCGTCGTCCTTGGGCTCGTCCTCGAGCTCGGGTCGCAGGACAGTGACGATGCCGACTCCGACCAGCACCAGGAAGCCGACCATCAGCCAGAGCGTTCTCCACTTCGCGGTTTCGTATCGCTCGTCGTAGCGGGTCACGCGCTCAGCCTCCGAGTTCGGCCAATGCAGCCCGTGCGGCGTCCACCACGCCATCCAACGGAACGTCTAGGGACTCGCTTTCGGTGCGCTTCTTGAGCTCGACGGTGCCCTGTTTCAGGCCGCGAGACCCGATGGTAATCCGGACCGGGATCCCGAGGAGGTCGGCGTCCTTGAACTTGACCCCGGGACGCTCCGACCGGTCGTCGAGGAGAACCTCCACCCCCTGTGCCCGCAGCGCCTCGTAAATTTCGGCAGCCTTGGCGATAGGCTCCTCGTCCTTGCCGATCGGCGTGATGATCACCTCGTATGGGGCGACTTGGACTGGCCAGCGGATGCCCTGCTCGTCATGGTGCTGTTCCATGATCGCGGCGATCAGGCGGGTGACGCCGATCCCGTAACAACCCATCACGATCGAGCGGCTCTTGCCCTCTTCGTCGAGGAAGGTCGCGTTCATCTTGTCGCTATAGTGGGTGCCGAGAATGAAGATGTGGCCGCCTTCGATGCCGCGGTAGAGCTCGAGCTTTCCATCGCAGTTGGGGCAAGGGTCGCCGGAGGTGGCCTGGCGGACCGAGACGACCTCGGCTTCGAAGTCGCGGCCGTGGTTGACGTTCTTGTAATGGTAGGGCGTCTGTCCGGCGCCGGAGATCGCGTTGGGCACGGCGACCGCGTCCGGATCGGCGATGATGCGCCCCTCGAACCCAACGGGGCCCACGAAGCCGATCTCGGTGCGGGTGGCTTCTTTCACTGCGGCATCGGATGCAAGCACCACCTCCTCGACGCCTAGGTGCCGGGCGAGGCCGATTTCGTTGATCTCGTGGTCTCCGCGAACGACTGCCAGGACGACTTCCTCTCCGGCGACGTAAAGCAGCGATTTGAGCGTGTGGGATGCCTTGGTGTCGCCACCGAAGAAGGAGACCACTTGTTCGATCGAGCGGGTATCGGGCGTTTCGACCTTCACTAGAGCTTCTAGGCTGGCAGACTGGGCGGCGGACGGCGTGGCTCGGCCCGCCTGGGCCACCTCGACGTTCGCGGCATAGTCGCAGGCGCCACACGCCACGATCCAGTCTTCGCCGGTCTGCGCGAGGACTTGGAACTCCGCGCTCTGCTTGCCACCGATCGCTCCACTGTCCGCCTCGACGACCCGGTACTCGAGCCCGAGGCGCTTGAAGATGCGGTGGTAGGTCTCGCGCATGTGGGCGTAACTCTCGAGCGCGGCCTCCTCGGACACGTCGAAGGAATACGCGTCCTTCATGATGAACTCGCGGCAGCGCAAGAGCCCCGCGCGCGGTCGCGGCTCGTCCCGGTATTTGAGCTGGATTTGGTACAGGTTCAGCGGGAGCTGCCGGTAGCTCTTGATCTCGCGTCGGACCAGGTCGGTGACGATCTCTTCGTGCGTCGGTGCCAGGTGGTACTCGCCGCCCTTGCGGTCCTTGATGCGCAACAGAGTCGGGCCGTAGACCTCCCAGCGCCCCGTCTCCTTGAAGTACTCGCTGGGCACAAAGGTCGGCATGAGCAGCTCGTGCGCTCCCGCCCCATCCATCTCCTCGCGAATGATCCGCTCGATCTTGTGAAGAACCCGCGTCCCGAGCGGCAGCAACTCGTAAATCCCCGCCCCCACCATCCGCGCATACCCAGCCCGAAGCATGAGCACGTGCGACGGCATCGTCGCGTCCTTGGGAACTTCCTTAACCGTAGGAATAAACGCCCGCGAATACCGCATCGCGGCGAGATAGCAGGGGAAGGGGACAGGTTCCACCCCTCCAACCGCATGAGATCCTTGGGAGTATCCCCTAGGTGCCGATGATGAAGCTTACGCTGGTGGTGCCGGAGCCGCCGATGTTGAGGGTTTGGACGTTCTTGGCGCCTTCGACTTGGTACTCGCCGGCTTGGCCGGCGACTTGTTTGTGGCAGTCGAGGACTTGACGGACGCCGGTGGCGCCGACGGGGTGGCCGGCGCCGATGAGGCCGCCGCTCGGGTTGATCGGAGTCTTTCCGCCGAGGGCGATGTCGCCGGCTTCGATTGCTTTCCAGCTCTCACCGGGGGCGGTGAGGCCGAAGTGGTCGATCGCCATGTATTCGGAGGTTGTGAAGCAGTCGTGGGTTTCGATCGCGTCGATCCCGCTGGTGTCCGCTATCCCTGCGCGCTTCTGTGCGTCGGTCACCGTGCTGCGGACGTGCGGCAGGATGTACTCCGCGTCGCGGCTCTCTGCGACCTTATCCTCGAAGCGCATGCGCGCCGTCGCGTGCCCCCAGCCCTTGATGCGGGGGATCGACTCGAGTGGCACGCCAACGCGGTCGGCCCACTTCTTGGCGTACTCGGGCGAGGCCAGAAGCAAGGCTGCGGCGCCGTCGGTCACCTGCGAACAGTCCGAAATGTGGATGCGGCCGCCGATGCTGCCGTTGAACTCGTCACGGCTCATCGCGTGGTCATAGTTCATGTACCAGGTACGCGTCTGTGCGTTCGGGTTGAGCTTCGCGTTTGCGTAGTTGATCGTGCTGATCTCCGCGAGGTGCTCGTCCTTGAGGCCGTAGCGCTTGTCGTACTCGTCGCCGAGCTTACCGAAGAGCTTCGGGAACGGGAACTCGATGCCCTTGGCCTCGAGCTCGTACCAGGCGGCCGTGCCGAGGAAGTCGCCGCCCTCGCCAGGGCCTACCGTCTTCATCTGCTCGACGCCGACCACGCATGCGAGGTCGTAGCGCTGGGCTTCGATTTCAGCCGAAGCCGCGAGGAGGGCGATGCTGCCCGACGCGCATGCGGCTTCGTGACGCGAGGTCGGAAGGCCGCTGAATGCCGGATCGATCTCCAAGAAGAAGGCACCGAGGTGCCCCTGCTTGCTGTAGAGCTCTGCCGCGAAGTTGCCGGTATGGGCAACTTCGATCTCGCCCGGTTCGATCTGGGTCTCGCTGAGCGCGCCAAGCACCGCCTCGCGCATCATCGCGACGAAGTGCTTCTTCTCCTTGCTCCAGTTACGGGCAAAGTCCGTCTGGTAGCCGCCGAGAACGTAAACTTCTGGAACCTGTGCCATTTTTTTCACCAAAACCTTTCGCTCAAGCGGCGACGAAGAACTTACCCACGTTGACCTGTGGGTCATCGAAGAAGGTTGTGCCCTCTTGGGCGTTTGCGAGTGCAGGCGGCACGGGAAGGCCGGCCTTGTCGATCATTTGAATCGTGCGCTTCAGGCCGATGGTGTCGACCAAGACGCTCGGAGGCGCCCAGTTGAACCCGTAGCCCATGATGCGGTCGATGCCGGAGATGTCGTCGGTGACCTCGCCGACGCGGTGGAACGAGTAGCTGATGTACCCAGCGATCACCTTCTGCGCGATCGCGGCGTACGGCCCCGTGGCTTCCGCGAAGGCGCGCATCCCGTCGACGTATCGGCCGACTCGGTGCAGGTTAGAGATCTCGTCGATGAAGCTGAGGTCAGGCCGCGCGAGATGGGACTTCGGCAAGTAGTTCTGGGTCTTCGGGTCGAGGACGATCCGGTCACCGGCGTCGTCCTTTCCAAAGAAACCGCCACCGGTCTTGCGGCCGAGCACGCCCTTCGCCATCAGGTCCGACATGTACTGCGGAAGCTTCAGGGTTTCGTGCGCCTCGTCAGGAGCAAGCTCGTAGATGTTGTCGACAATCGCGCGGTGGATGTCCCATCCCACGAGGTCGATTGTCGCAAGCGGCGTTAGCGCGCGGCCGGTGTACGGACCCACGAGCTCGTCCACCAGGATTGGCCCGTGCTCCTCCGCCAGGATCGCGCATTCGTTGAGCAGCTGGAACCCGATTCGGTTGCCGGCAAAGCCCGGAGTGTCCGCTGTTCGCACCATCGCGCGACCCAGGAGCTTCGTGCAGTACACGTCGAGGAAGTCGACCAGCTTGGGGTCGGTGTCCTTGCCCGCGACGAGCTCCGTGCCGACGATGACGTTCGGCGGGTTGAAGAAGTGCAAGCCGATGAAGTTCTTCCGGAAGGACTCACTGCGGCCCTCGGCGAGCTGATTGATCGACAGACCCGAGGTGACGGTCGCGACGATCGAGTCCGGCCGGCGCACCGCGTCGATGCGATCGAAGAACTCCTGCTTGAGATCGAGCTGCTCGGTGACCGCTTCGAAGATCAGGTCGGCTTCTGCAACCACTCGATCGAAGTCGTCGTCGTAGCTTCCGGTATCGACCTTGGAAGCCACGGTGCTGGATCGCACCATCTTCACCGCCGCGGAAAGCCCGCCGTCTGCCTTCTCCTTGGTTCGCGCCAAGAAGGTCACCCGAGGTACCGCCGTGGTGAACAGCGCCCCGCTTCCGAGGCCCATCGCGCCATTGGCACCGAGAACCACGACATGTTTGATCGAGCGTGAGCTCAGCAAATCCGAGGACTTACCGCCCGCCGCTACTGGGGTCGACGACAACATCTCTTGTCCTTTCTCTCCCTCGGCTGTTTACAACTTAACTAGCCGGGAAGGTCAACTCTGGGCGAAAGACCCCCTGCAGTCAACTGAAAGCTCGTAAAAACAGGCATTTACAAGCGATTTACAAAGCGGAGATATGCGCAATTTTCGGCCAACTGACCGGGATCACGGCGATCTCCCGCCCCGCGTGTTAGGGAAGCGTTCCGATGGACGTCGCCCACACCGCCCAGGAGCTCGGAGTCAGCAAGGAGGCCGTCGAGCTCTTCCGCAGCTCTGATGCGATCGACCTCCACATCGAGTCGTTCGTTTGGCATCGCGTTTTTGGATAC
The DNA here is from genome assembly GCA_041821485.1 of Deltaproteobacteria bacterium. GTDB lineage: Bacteria > Myxococcota_A > Polyangia > Polyangiales > Houyiibacteriaceae > SG8-38. The sequence continues at coordinate 13,755 of JBGUEF010000012.1, read as the reverse complement.
GACCTCAATCGGACGCACCGCGGCGGGTTCTTCGGGCGGAGCTTTTTCGGCCATGCGGACTTTCCGACAGTCCGTGAGATCGGCCTCGGCGGGGCGACCTGGGTCATCAGCACCAATCCCCTTCGGTCCGCGCGAGGCCGCCGACGTGCATTCGAGAAGAACCTGCGAGGCCTCCGTTCTCTGCTCGAGGACGCTCCGGGAATCAGACACGTGCGAACCGCGCGAGAGTTTCGCGCCGCGCGCGCGGCCGGGGAGCACGCCGCCTTCATTGGTATCCAGGGAGGCAATGCCCTCGACGACGGTATCGACGCGTTAGATCTGATCGCCGACGGCTCTGTCCTGCGGGTCACGCTGCTTCACCTGACCTCCTCGCGACTCGGTGCCTCCAGCGCACCGGGCTCTTCGCGTGCCGCGGGGCTGACGGACTTTGGCCGGTCGTACGTCGAGCGTCTCAACGAGCTTCGCGTGGGGGTCGACCTCGCTCACGTCAGCCGCAAGGGATTTTTCGATGCTGTGGACGTGCACGACAAGACGCAGCCCTTGTTCGTGACCCACACGGGATTGGCTGGAGTCTACGAGCACTGGCGAAACATCACCGACGAGCAGTTACGCGTGGTGGCTGACACCGGCGGCACGGTCGGCGTCATGTTGCATGCCTCGTTCCTCGGGCGCCGCGGCGCTACCGCCGGCACCGTGGCCGACCATCTCGCGCACATCGTGGACACCGTCGGCGAGGATCACGCGTCGATCGGCACCGACTACGACGGGGCCATCACGCCGCCCAAGGACTTGCCCGGCCTCTGGGCGCTCCCGCGCTTGGTACAGGAAATGCTCGATCGCGGCTGGTCCAGCGCGCGCATTCGGAAGATCCTCGGCGGCAACGCGCTGCGGGTCATCGAGGCGTTGCGCGGCTAGACGAGCGCGCACAGGCTTCGGTCATGGCACTCCTGGAACAGATCAACGCCGACCTCAAAAAGGCGATGCTAGAGCGGGACGAGGTGACCCGCGATACCCTTCGCATGATCAAATCGGAGCTCCTCACGCTCGAGAACCCCGATGGGCTTGCCGTGCTCTCCCGTGCGGTGAAGTCGCGGCGTGACAGCATCAAGAGCTACGTGGAAGGGGGCCGGCAAGATCTTGCCGACAAGGAGCAAGCCGAGATCGAAGTGATCGAGCGCTACCTCCCGAAGCAGCTCGGCGAAGACGAAACGCGCGAGGCGATCGCGGGGATCATCGAGGAGCTCGGCCTGTCGAGCAAGAAGGACCTCGGGAACGTCATGAAAGAGTTGAAGGCGCGCTATCCGGGCCAAGTCGACGGAAGGCTCGCCTCTTCGATTGCAGGCCAGCTGCTCGGCTGACGCTCTAGTTGCCTGATTCGTTCTGTGCCGACCACCACAGCCGGTATCGCTCCCGGATCGCCTTGCGGTCGTCGCGCGGCATGTTGACCCGGTAGCCGTACTCCTGACCGGACGCTCGCACGAGGTCACGACTCGCGATTGCGCGAATCTCCGGGTCTTCGTGGTCGAGGCTGTCGATGAGCCACTCGACGCGCGAACGCCCTCCATGTTCGCTAAACCAGCCGCGCCAATCCCTCTCCCGATCGCCGAAGTCTTGCGCAGTCAGCATGCGCAAGACACGCCACGCCGCCTCACCGAGGACGCTGTGCTCCGACAGCGCAGGAATGAGCACTTCAATACACGCCTCGTCGCGGAGAACCGCAAGCGCACGCATCGCAAGCAGGCGTGAGCGCTGATCGGTATCGGACGCGAGGGCCAGTGCGCGGAGCGACTCCTTGAGGCCCTGGACCCCCTCTTGTTCATGGAAGACCTCGAGCGCATACAACGCGCTCCGCGAGACGCCCTGATCGTCGTCGAAGAGGGTGGCAGCCAGGGGTTCGACGAGAAGCGGGTGCGGTAGCTCGGCCGCGACCAGCGTCGCGTAGTAGCGAGTTTCGGGATCATCAGACTTGAGAAGTTGGCCAATGTAGGGCGCAGCCCGATCGCCAAACGCGACCAGGGTTCTGCAAAGACCTGACACGCTGCTTCCCTTGGGAGGCTGCACGTGCGGCTCCCAACGATTGAACCAGAGGCGACCGGGAAAGAGGTTCCGCAAGGTGGGGAGGACCTCTTCGCCCATCGCCAGGAGGGCGCTATGATCGGGCGCTTCTTCATTGGGTCCGTGCATCCCGAGCCGGACCACCATGGTGTGGACGCGGGCGGTGAAGTCTGGGGGCTTGAGGTCGGGCAGCGGTGTTCTCGGCGCTGTTCCGACCGCGGTCAGCTCGCCCACGTTCAGACGTTCGATCAGGAACTTCATGGCCGCCGTTCGCGCGTCGTCGCCCCGGGCGGGCGGGATGCCGGTCCATCGGCGAAACGCTTTGCCGAGCTCGCGGTCAGGCCACCATTTCGCCTCGAGACTTTCACCGGGCGGCGGATGGGAGGTGCGCCAACGGCCGTCAGGAGGCTCCGACATTGGAGCGTCACTGGGACTTGGCGCCTCCACGCGGTCGGAGGGCGCATTCTTGATCAGATAGGTAGAGTCGCTCTTGCTCTCTGACCCCATGGCCCGTGAGGGTACACCAATCGCCGTCAAACGAGCATTTTGATCCGGCGCTCGTCCTGAGCAGTGCTGACTTTTCCGCTGGAGGCTTCGCGGAGAAGCTTCTTGATGCGGAGCCCGAGGACGTCGATCTCGGTCGATGCGAACTCTTCTGCCCCGAAGCGCTCCACCTGCTGGGTCTGACGTCTCAGAATCTCGATGTCCTGGCGGAGGATCCGCATCGCCACTGGCTTGAAGACGCTGCGCAAGATCCAGTTCGGGACGGGGACCTTGACGGCCACCGTGGCAAAGAGATCGGTCACAGTAGGGGTTCGCGGCGTCAGGGCGGCCGTCGTGATGATGTGGCTGCGGTCACTCAAGCGGTACTCCACCTGCGCGATGCACGGGAGGAGGAAACGGTCCCAATGAAACACTTCGCCCCCTTGCGGCGCGAGAAGGCGGCCAACCAAGCCTTCCGGCCGCTCCTCGCCGATGAACTGCGCCTCGACGCCGCCTTCTAATGCTCGAATGACGACTTCGATTGGCTTGCGATCGGCGTTCTTGCGGAAGAGCCCAGCGTGCACGAAGGCGGTGTGCGGAACGTCCAAGGCGTTCTCCGCCACGGCATCGAGCGGCCCCGGCATTTCCAGCCGCTCGCGGATCGTGAGGTATCCAGGCTGATCCGCGCACGGGATCTCATACGGTTCCGACTCGGGCTCGACGTCGGCTTCGGAGTACACCCACACCCAACCTTGCGAGTCGCGGCAAGCAAACGCAGGCACGCGGCGCGTGGGGTGGTCGGGCTCGTCGCACAAACCCGGCACCGCCCTGCATGCGCCCGCGCCGTCGAACTCCCACCCGTGGTAATGGCATTGGATGTTCCCAGCGATGACCCGCCCTGCGGACAGTGGGGCGTTACGGTGAGCGCACCGATCGAGTAGTGAGACGCTTTGTCCGCTCGAGTCGCGAAATGTAACGATTGGTAAACCGTTCAACACGAACGGTTTGGGTTGTGTTCCCACTTCTTTGCTGGCCGCTACGATGTACCAACCGGGTGCAAAACCAGGGTTTGCGTTCGACTCCGTTTGCGGTGGTTGCTGTTCGCTCATCGTGACCCAAACGCAATTTCTGCGCCCGCCTAAGTGTACCTTTGTTTCTTTTGCGTAATTAGCACGCTTGGGACCCAACTTTCGATGGAATGAGGTGGGTTCGACTGCTACACGCACAGCATGTCACGCCAAATCAACAAGGAACGTACGCGGCATCGTTTGCTTCAGGCGATTCTCAAAACGATCCAGCGGTACGGACACGGCACCCTAACGACTGGGCGGGTCGCGCAGCTCGCCGGGGTGGCACAGCCAACGTTTTACGTGCACTTCCGAAGCATGGATCAAGCCCTCGAGCAGGTGGCAGAGTGGGTCGCGGAGGAGCTGAGCCCCGGCCTCAATCCGGAGGCGTCGGCCGAGCTCGATCGCGCCGCCGAAGTGCTCGAAGAGGCAGTGCGCAAGTGCACACGCTCCCTCGTTCGCGACCGCAAAGTGGCCGAGGTGTTCCTCCGAAATCGGATGGATGAGACCTCTGCGCTCGGGCGGCGTTGGAGCGTGCTCACGGGAAGCCTCCGGGAGCGGATGCGCCAGATCGTCGTTCAGGTGGGGCCCAGCATCACGCCGGCCGACGCAGCGCTGCATGCCGAGTTGCTGGTCAGTGTCGTGTTCGGTCTGGCCGAGGCCTATCTCGACGGCCGGGTCGACGACCTCGACCGCGCCACGGCGACGGCTTCACGCGCGATTGTCACCAGCATCCTGACGACCTCGTCCGTCGCAGACGCCGCCTGAGCGGTCGGTCTTTCGAGGGTCGGCTTCCGATTGGACGGCTCTCATGTTAAGCCCGCCGGGTGAGTGATCTCTTCAATCCTTCTCCGGAGCACCGTGCGCTTCGCGAGCTCGTCCGCTCGTTCACCGAACGAGAGGTCGACCCCCAAGCCGAGGCGTCGGACCACGAAGAGCGGTTCAACGTCCAGCTCTTTCGTAAGCTCGGCGAGCTCGGTCTTCTTGGGATCACCGTCGAGGAACGCTTCGGCGGCGCCGGCCTCGACCCGGTCGCTGCGGTGATCGCACACGAAGAGCTTTCGGCGGCCGACCCTGGGTTCGCGCTGGCCTACCTCGCTCACTCGATGCTCTTCGCAAACAACCTTCAGATCAACGGCAGCGACGAGCAGCGCGCCAAGTATCTACCCGATGCGTGTACGGGAACGAAGGTTTGCGGGATGTGCATGTCCGAACCAGGGGCGGGCACGGACGTGCTCGGTATGCAGACGACGGCGATCCGCAAAGGCGATGTCTATGTGCTCAATGGCGCCAAGATGTGGATCACCAATGGGGCGGTGAGCGACACGGAGCTCGGCGACACGTTCCTCGTCTACGCCCGCGTTCAGGGCAGCCCGCGCAACCAGCTTTCGATGTTCATCGTCGAAAAGGGCTTCGCTGGTTTCAGCTTGGGGCAGAAAATCAAGGGCAAGCTCGGAATGCGCGCATCGACCACGGCAGAGCTCGTGTTCGAGGATTGCCAAGTGCCTGCTGAGAACCTGGTTGGCGCTGAAGGCGCTGCGACGCTTCACATGATGCGCAACCTCGAGCTCGAGCGCGTGACCCTGGCCGGGATGAGCCTTGGCATCGCGCGCAGGTCGATCGAGGTCATGAATCGCTATGCGAGCGAGCGGACTTCGTTTGGAAAGCCGCTACGCGAGTTTGGACAGATCCAGCGCTACATCTCGCAATCATACGCCGAGTACATGGCCGGGCGTGCGTACACCTATTACACCGCGTCGACGATGAGCTTGGACACGCCCGGCCACCGCCTCGATTCCGATGGCGCAAAGCTGTTCACCTCGACCATGGCCAAGGACGTTGCCGACCGGGCGATCCAGGTGCTCGGCGGCTATGGCTACGTGGCCGAGTACGCGGTCGAGCGGTTGTGGCGCGATGCGAAGCTCCTCGAGATTGGGGGCGGCACCCTCGAAGCACACCAAAAGAACATGTGCCGGGAGCTTGGGCACACCGAACGCATTTTGTGAGAAACATCACATCTCGCCAGGTGCGCCCATGTTTTCGCCTCCCTAAGTAGGCGATTGCTCTACCGAGCGGCTATCCTGTGCTCTGTGACACTTTCCCTTTGGGGGGGAAATAGGACGAAGTGACGCAAGAAGCCGTAGCCGACGATCTACCTACGCCACCAGTCGACCTTCCGGTTCTCGGAAAGTTTGCCGGCTACGATGTCCTTGGTCGCCTTGCGCTCGGGGGAATGGCCGAGATTCTTCTCACGCGCCATGCCAACACCGACGGCAATCATCGCTTCTTGGTGGTGAAGCGGATTCTTCCGCACTTCGAACAGGACAACGACTTCGTCCAGATGTTCCTCGACGAGGCGCGCATCGGGATGCAGCTCAAGCATCCGAACATCATTCAGTTCCATCAGTTCGGCGCGGACGAAGGGTCGCACTTCATCGTGATGGAGTGGGTCAACGGAGTGCCGCTGGGCCGGATGATTCGAAAGGCGCGCAAGTCCGGCGGAGTGGGGTTGCCAGTCGCGATTCGCATCGGTGTCGATGTGGCGCGCGCGCTCCACTACGCGCACATCGCGAACGATGAGCACGGTGAGCCGTTCAACATCATTCACCGCGACGTGTCGCCGCACAACGTCATGATTGCTTACAACGGTGCGGTGAAGCTGCTCGATTTCGGCATCGCCAAGGCGGACCACCGTGCGCACAAGACCCAGGCCGGAGTGGTCAAGGGCAAGTTCGCCTACATGGCGCCCGAGCAATGTACAGCGGGTCAGGCCGACCATCGGCTCGACATCTTCGCGCTGGGGATTTGCCTCTTCGAGGCGCTCACGGGACGCTCGCTCTACCGGCGGCAAACCGAGGCCGCGACCATGCGGGCCGTCATCATGGATCCGGTGCCGTCGCTGAAAGAGCAGATGCCCGATGTCGCCGATGAGCTCGACCAGATTCTTCAGAAGGCTCTCGCGAAAGAAGCCGGCGATCGTTTTTCGACCGCCGAGGAGTTTGCTAACGAGCTCGAGCGCTACGGCAAAGAGAACAAGCAGTTCGCCACGCAACGGGAGGTCGCGGGCTTCGTCAAGAAGGTCTTCCCAGAGGAGTTCACGCGCGGTCCGCGCGTCGACACGGTGCCCTTCGGGGCCTCCATCACGCTCGACATGCATCACGCGAATGATTCCTCTTCATCGAAGTCGTACGTGTCGCAGATCCCGGGGGCGATTCGGGAGCTCGAAATCGACGGAGCCGGGGCTGGCCTCGACCTGGGGCATCTGCTCGATGCGCCGATCGTTGCGCCGCTGCCTCCGCCTGAAGCCGAGCCCGCGGCCCCGGATCCGCAACTCAGCAAGCGTCCGACGCTGGACGCTCCCAAGAAGATCCCGAAACGGGCGGCGTCGAGAAAGAGGCCGGTAGGCCCGAAGAAGCCATCCAGCTTCGGCTGGAAGCAGATGGGGCTGCTCCTCCTGCTCCTGCTCGGCGGACTCGCCATCGCGTACGAGCAGACCGACGTCGTCAAGGATGCTGTGGGGGACATCGAGGCCATGTTCGAGGATAAGGGCCCGCCCGAGATCGCGGTCGATGACAATCCGCTTCTGCGAGAGCATGGAGCACGCATCTTGGTTGCGTCTTCGCCGCCGGGCGCCATCGTTTTCCTGGACGGTAAAGAGCAGGGTGTGACGCCAGTCGCACTGACGGGATTGATGCAGGGTGACTACCGCGTTCGCGTCGAAGCGCCGGGATTCGCGTCGTGGTCGACCAAGGTCGAGGTCTCGCACGGAGAGACTGCCGGCGTGACAGCGCCGCTTCTCGGCAAGCAGGGAGGCGCGAAGCCCGGAGCGTTTGGCCGCGTGAGCATCGAAACGACGCCTCCGTCGGATGTCTACATGGCTGGCGATTTGATCGGACGGACACCGATGGAGACCGTTTACGCGCCGCTTGGGCGCGTGACGTTCGACTTCGAGCTCAGTGACGGCCGGAGGGTCAGCCGTCAGGTCAAGGTCAAGTCGGACGGCGTCGCGCGCGCTCGCTTCGACCTGACGAATGCAACGCGCTAGGCGCCCGCTTCCTCGCGTAGCAGAACGTAGCTTTCGTATCGTTTGCGGTCGACGGCGCCCGCGTTTACCGCATCAACCACGGCGCACTGTGGTTCGTGCGTGTGGCTGCAGCTCCGAAAGGCGCAGCGCTCTCGGTGCGCGTCGAGCTCAGGGAAGCATCGGTCGAGATGCCCGATGGGCAGCGCCCATGTCCCGAGCTCCCTGATCCCCGGAGTGTCGGCGAGGAATCCGCCTTCAGGGAGCGCGTACAGCGAAGCCACACGCGTGGTGTGACGGCCCTTGCCGTGATGGTCGCTCACGCTCGCGATACTCAGATCGAGGTCGGGCAGAATGCGATTGATCAGGCTGCTCTTGCCCACGCCCGATGGGCCCACGAACGCCGAGATCTTTCCTTGCAGAGCCGCAGTCAGGGTGCCCATCCCTTCGCCAGTGCCCGCGCTCACGGTAAGGACGGGGTATCCGATCGATTCGTACACCTTCTGCCAGCTTGGGGCGTCCGGCTCCCGGAGGTCCGCCTTGTTCATGACGATGACCGGTTGGACGCGCTGGTGCTCCGCAATTACGAGGAAGCGGTCGAGCAGACGTGTGTTGAGAACGGGTCGTCCGTGGCAGAACGTGACCATCAGTTGATCGAGGTTCGCCACGAGCACGTCCTCTTTTTGGGGACCTCTTCCCGGTTGTCGTCTGGAAAACCGGGTTGCCCGGGGTAACACCTCCACGACGACCCAGCTTTGCTCGTCGGGTCGCGACACCATCACCTGATCACCGATGACGCACAGGTCCGTCGTCCGCGGGGTGTTCTTGAGCCTCCCGCGGATTCGTGCCTGCACGACGTCTCCAGCGACGAGGACGTCGACGAATCCGGCGGTCGAGCGAACAACGAGGCCTTGCATCGTCCCGGCCATGTTCAGCCTTGGCAGTTCGAGTCCGGGTCTTTGGTGATCAAGGGACGCAGAGAGTCCTGGTGGGAGATCCATGCATCGACGACCTCGTCTGGCGCGTCGTGGTCGCGCAGGGTCTCGATCAAGATCTGCCTGCGTCGATCAAACTGCCCGCCGAAGATCCGATGCGGGCGGTGGGCTTCGTCGAGGGCACGGCCGCCGTATTCGATCGGTGCTCCGAGGTGTTTCGCCGCGTGCTCATACTCGAAACGTTTGATTCGCGTGCGTTCCGCCCGCGTAAACAGAAAACCAATCATCACGTCGTCGAAGCACCGGTCGACGAAATCGTCGACGATCACTCGCAACTTGGGCTCCCCACCGAGCTGTTCGAACAGGCTCATTGACGCGGTGACACTGATGCAATGTAGAGGGGCGATCAAGTTGCGTCGCACGGATGGAAGCCTCCGACGAACGCCGGCACCAAGAAAATCCACAAAAAGAAGCCCAGTTCTAGTAAAGATGAGTAGCAGCCATGATCGACGGTGACCCGGAGCTCGCGGAGCATGCGTTTCGGCTTTGCCAACAGCTGCTTCGCCTCGACACGACCAATCCGCCCGGGAACGAGTTGCCTGCGGCAGAGCTAATCGCCGATGAGCTCACCCGAGCCGGTTTGGAGCCCGTGGTGTTGGAGAGTGCTCCTGGGCGAGGCAATGTGGTTGCCCGGCTGCGCGGCACCGGTGAGAAGCCGCCACTTCTTCTGACCGCGCACCTCGATGTCGTCGAGGCGGATCCGTCCGCATGGGATCACCCGCCGTTTTGCGGTGAGGTTCACGACGGATGTTTGTGGGGCCGGGGCGCGATCGACATGAAGAACATGGCCGCGATGTCGGTCGCCATCATCACCCGTCTAGCGCGGGAAGGGGTGAAGCCGGAGCGCGACCTCATCTTCGCTGGGGTGGCCGACGAAGAAGCCGGATGCCGTTTCGGCTCACTTTGGCTCTGCGAGAACCACACCGATCTCGTGCGCAGCGAGTTTGCGATCGGGGAAGGCGGGGGCTTCAACATCCAGGTTGCCGGCAAGAGCTTCTTCACCGTGCAGGTCGCCGAGAAGGGCGTGTGTTGGGTGCGCGCGCGTGCCACGGGAGAGCCCGGGCACGGCTCCATGCCGCGGGAGGACTCGGCCGTCGTTCAGTTGAGTGAGGCGATTGCGCGCTTGGGGAAGCAGGGCTTGCCACGGCATTCCTCCGAGCCCGTCCAGGGCTTCATCGGAGCCGTCGCGTCGCATCTGCCGGCGCCAATGCGGCCGCTGATCAGAATGCTGAGCAGTCCAACGCTCGGGCCCGCGATGCTCAATCTGGTGCCCGACCCAGGTGTGAGGCGGGCGTTTCGTGCGCTGCTCGGCAACACCGCGTCCCCTACCGTTCTCCGTGCGGGTAACAAGACCAACGTCATCCCCGGTTTCGCCGAAGCGGAGATCGACGGTCGTATCCTGCCAGGGCAGACCAAGGACGACTTCATGAGAGAGCTGCGGGAGGTATTGGGTGCGGACATCGAGCTCGAGGTCATGCACTCCTTGCCTCCGGTCGTCACCGAACCGAAAGAGTCGTCCCTGTACTCGCTCATCCATGAAGTAATGGCCGAGCGCGCGCCCGACGCCCCGATGGTGCCGTTCACGTTGCAAGGATTCACCGACGCCAAAGCGTTCACGTCGATCGGCACCAAATGGTATGGCTTCGCCCCGGTCATGCTTCCGCCCACGCTGCGATTTGCGGACATGTTTCACGGCCACAACGAGCGAATCCCCGTCGATGGCTTGGCCTGGGGGACGCAGACCTTGATGCAGGTCGTCCGGCGCTGCATCGACGCTTAGTGTGCGGATCTTTTCGCTTGTGGCCGGCTTACCTCCTCGTCCGCTCCCTGCGAGGTACGAACGTACCTCTCAGTCGCTCCCTGCGGGGGCGCTCGACCACAAACGAAAATCTCTCGCACACTAGTTTTCGCCCATTAGGCTTCCGCTCCTGCAGTTCACCCTTCCCATTGGCGGCGAGATCGATGACCCTCCTCTACCTCGATTGGGATGGGCTTGCAGAAGCGTCTTCACGACAGCGAGATCTTACTCGACCTGGCTGCCAGCGATCTGCAGGGTTTGGTCCAACAGGCCGTCGACGAGCTCGTTCGCTGTGGGAAACTGAGCGACCGTCAGCGACAAGCAATCCAAAACACGCTCGCCGAGCGGGGTGAAGGAGAGCTCCATGACCTCGGCGGCGGCGTGGGCGTTCTTCGTGTGCGCTACGAGGCGCAGAACGGAGACGTCTACCGTTGCGCGCTGATCAGAGTTCCTGAAGGTGTTCGCGCGAGTGACCACGAAAAGGTTCACTACGTTTGGCTCATCGTCGCGCCGTACGGGGCGACGACTCCGCCCAACGGGGATCTGGAGCCATTCGGATGGATGTTGCACGACGAGCGGTTCAGCGCGTCGATCATCGGTGCCAACGATCCGATGCAGGTGCTCGCGACGTACCAGCTCTACTTGGAGTACGTCGAGGCGCCGCCGGACGAGCGGAGGCCCTCGCTCGCCCCCACGTATCCAGGCGTTGCGCCTCTGGAAAAGGGGTTTGCCTCCGGGCTGATCGCAGATGTTCGACGAAAGCTGCCCTTCTACCCGAGCGACATCATCGACGGGCTCAGCATCAAGGGGCTCGCCACAATCCTATTCCTGTTCTTCGCGTGTCTCGCACCGTCCATCGCGTTCGGCGGCCTTCTCGCGTTTCTAACCAACGGGGAGATCGGAACGGTCGAGGCGATTCTGGCGACAGCGATCGGAGGCGTGGTCTACGCGCTCTTCTCTGGGCAGCCTCTGACGCTGCTCGGCAGTACGGGGCCTGTCACGATCTTCTTGGCCATCCTGTATGTCTTTTGTCGGCAGCTCGGCGTGCCGTTCCTTCCCGGGCTGTTTTGGATTGGCATGTGGACCGCGGCGCTCATGATGGTGTTGGCCCTGACCAACACCAGCCGTTACATCCGCTACTTCACACGGTTCACGGATGAGATCTTCGGAGCGCTGATCGCGCTGATCTTCATCACGGAAGCGTTGCGCGACATTTTTGGGGGCATCTTCGGGTCAGAGGTGCCCACCAATGGCGAGCTGCTCGCGCTGATCCTCGCGCTCGGAACCTACATGATTGCCCTTCAGCTCTCCCGCGTGAGGCAAAAGCCGCTCCTCACCAAGACGGTCCGAGAGTTCTTGGCCGATTTCGGGCCAACGATTGCGATCTTCGCGATGACGGCTGCGGCGTGGGCGATGCGGCCCATCGAGCTCGAGCACCTCGCGGTTCCGCACGAGTTCGCCACGACGAGCGGACGGCCCTGGCTGGTCAACCCCATGGAGGCCCCACCGTGGTTCTGGTTTGCATCGATGCCGATCGCTGGCCTCGCTGCCGTCCTGCTCTTCCTGGATCAGAACATCACGGTTCGCCTAGTCAACAGCCCGCAGCACCGGCTGAGGAAGGGCGCCGGCTACAACCTCGACATGGCCGTCATCGCGGTGCTCGTGGCGATTTGCTCGGTGATTGGACTGCCCTGGGTCGTTGCCGCGACCGTCCGATCGTTGAATCACGTTCGAAGCTTGGCGACCGTTCGGCACCATGCGCGCGGCGAGCACATCATCTCGGTGATGGAAAACCGCCTCACACCTTTGCTGGTCCATCTGTTGATCGGCGGCTCGTTGCTCTTCCTCGGGCTGCTTCGAGAGATCCCGATGTCCGTGGTGTTCGGCCTCTTCCTGTTCATGGGCATCGCCTCGCTCCGAGGCAATCAGTTCGTCGACCGCCTCAAGCTCTGGGTCACTGACCCGACGCTGTACCCGCCCACGCACTACATTCGACGGGTGTCGCGGATGGTCCTTCACAGCTTCACCCTGATTCAGGTCGCATGCCTATCGGCTCTTTGGCTGGTGAAAGAGTCGTCCTACGGGGTTTTGTTTCCGCTCTGCATTGCGCTGCTCGTCCCCATCCGCCGTGGCCTGGACCGCGTCTTCACCCAGAAAGACATGGCTTTCCTGGATGCCGACGAGAATCCCGAGGAAGAGCAGTACCGAGAAATGGATTAGTGTAAAGTCGACGCGATGCGGGAATGGTTAGAGCAAGAGTTCGGTGTTGCTCCGTGGGTATTCGAAGGGGTCTTCCTGCCGTTGCTCGCGTTTCTGGGCGTGCTGTTGGTCCGCGAGCTCGTTTTGCTTTTCGTGAGGCGAAGGGTCGAGGATCCGGAACGCCGAAAAATCTGGCGCCGGCAAACGCTCTGGGCCGCGGTTCCGTTGGCTATCTTAGCCGCGGTAGGCACATCTTGGGCCCGTCAGGACAGCATTGCGCGGATGCTCGCGACGGGTTCCGGCGAGGTTGTCGACGTGCAGGCCAATCTAGGAACCGCCACAAAAATCGTTGCCTACACGCTAGTCTTGGTCACCTTCTTCCTGCTCATTCAGCGGACGTACCGGAACCTTGCGGCACGAATTGATGATTGGAAGCCGGCAGAGGAGGGCGTGAAAGTGCAGAGCGCCGTTCTGCTATCCCCCGAGCGCGTGCGCAGGATGTTGACCGGCGCGCTTCGGGTCTTCCGCGCCCTGCTGATCTTCGTCCTCCTGTACCTGTACGTCCCGTTCATACTCAGCGCGATCCCTCAGACACACGAGCTAGCCGGGAAGGTCATGCCCTACCTGATGGCGCCGGTGGTGACCTCGGGGAAGGCGATCTGGGGGTACCTCCCGGACTTCATTACCTTGGTCGTGATCCTCGTCGCTGGACGCTACCTGATCAGGCTCCTTCGATTCTCGATGGTGGCGATCGGTGCCGGTGGACTCAAGGTCGAGGGCTTCGAAGCCGAATGGGCCGAGCCAACGTACAAGCTCGGTCGCATGCTGATCGTCTTCGTCGTCATCATGATCAGCTATCCATACCTTCCTGGGTCGGGCTCCGACGTCTTCAAGGGGTTCTCGCTGTTTCTCGGCGCGCTGGTCACCCTGGGCGCCAGCTCCTCCATCGCGAACGTGATCGCGGGAATCATCTTGACGTACACCGGCTCGTTTCGCGTCGGTGACCGGGTCAAGATCGGGGACACGGTTGGCGATGTGATCGAGAAGAAGCTCTTTGTGACGCGGCTCCGGACCATCTACAACGAAGAGGTCACCGTACCGAACGGCGTCGTGATGCAGACAGAGCTTGTCAACTAC
>JBGUEF010000011.1:0-25341 GCA_041821485.1 Deltaproteobacteria bacterium | reverse complement strand
GAGGTGCACCAGCGAACGTTCGACGCCCGGGTCGAAGAACTTCACGACGGGGTTGAGCCAGAAGGAGTCGTTGATCCAATACGCATACGCTGCACGCAGGGCTTCTTCGGCGTCGGCGCTGGTCTGTTCGGTCCCGTGGCTCCAGACGCGGCCGGTTTGATCTCCGGTGCGGAAGAGGGCGCGCGAGTCGCCCCATCGGAGCTCGACCAGGTCGCGATCTCGGTCCCAGACGTAGTGGTGTTGCTCGAAGAACGACCAGCGAACCGCGCCCGTCTTGTCCCACGCATCTTTGTGGACCGCGGCCTCCATCGATCGCGCGAGCGCGTCGGCTTCGGGGCCCGGCTCGCCTTCGGGCCTCGGGTCGTTCATCGAGTAGCCGACCGCAACGAGGCCGAGGAGCCCCAGGATGAGGATCGCCGCCAGGATCTGGAACGCGCGCATCATGAGGAGCCCGACGAGCCTACACTGTGCAGAAGGGTCGCAAAAGCGCTATGAGTCCCCGCATGGGTCATTCGCACGGACAACACGGCGGCGCGCCAGCCGGTTCACCAACGATCGACACCCGTGAGCGGGGCGCTCCCAAGGATGGGGAGCCGCAGCTCATGGATCGCAGGCTGTTCATGCAGTTGCTGGTCTTTAAGGTTCCCACCGGGGCTTCGGTTGCCGCCAACCAGGAGGCTCTGCTCTCGGCGCTGAAAGAAGCCGACATTCCTGCGGTCATCTATGCGGACGCAAACGACCCCCGCGGAGTGGCTCTCCTGACCTTCAGTGAGGACCCGGCGCTCTTCGTCGACTCGGTTCGTCCCCTCTTCGAGGCGGCGCCCTTGCGCGACTGGACCCTGCGCCCGGAGCTGACGATGATCGGCCGGACGTACAGCAGCGGCTACGAGCAAGACCTCGAGTTCTGGCTCCTCGACCGCCCGCGGCAGACGGTGCTGAACCCCGAGTGGAACTGGGCGGTCTGGTATCCGCTTCGCCGCACCGGTGCATTCGAGCAACTCGATGGAAGAGAGAAGGGCGGCATCCTTCGTGAGCACGCCACCATCGGACGCGCGTACGGTGAGCAGGACCTCGCACACGACGTGCGCCTCGCCTGCCATGGCCTCGACACCAATGACAACGAGTTCCTGATTGGATTGGTCGGAACAGAGCTTCATCCGCTGTCGCACGTCGTGCAGTCGATGCGAGGCACCGTGCAGACCTCGCAGTACATCCAACAGATGGGGCCGTTCTTCGTCGGGCGCGCGATCGGCCGGCACGCAGGCTCCCAGAAGTGAGCACCCATGCCTGGTAGTACGTTCGGTCAAGCCTTCCGCGTGACCACCGCCGGTGAAAGCCACGGTCCGGCCAACGTGGTGATCATCGACGGGTGTCCTCCGGGACTGCCGCTCTCGGAAGAGGACATCATCCCGGATCTCGAGCGCCGTCGCCCCGGGCAGAGCAAGATCGTCACGCAGCGCAAGGAACCCGATGCGCCTGAAATCCTTTCCGGTGTGTTTGAAGGCGAGACGACGGGCACACCGATCGCGATCATCGTTCGCAACCAGGATCAGCGCTCGCGCGATTACAGCAACATCAAGGACGTGTACCGGCCCGGGCACGCCGACTACACGTTCGACGCGAAGTTCGGCCGGCGCGACTACCGTGGCGGTGGCCGGAGCAGTGCCCGCGAAACCGTGGCGCGCGTCGCAGCCGGCGCTGTCGCGAAAAAGCTCATTTCGCACGCGTTTGGCGGGGAGGTGCTCGGCTACGTGACGCAGGTCGGCGACATCGAAGCGGTGATTCCTCCAGTGGTTACCCTCGGGCAGGTCGAAACGCTTCCTGATGGTCAGCCGAACATCGTTCGGTGCCCCGATCCGGCTGCGGCGGGAAGGATGGTCGCGCTCATCGAGAAGATGAGAAAAGACCAGGACTCGATCGGGGGACTTGCGGAAATCGTCGCACGGAACGTGCCGGCGGGCTTGGGAGAGCCGGTCTTCGACAAGCTCAAGGCGGATCTCGGGAAGGCCTTGTTCAGCCTTCCTGCCGTGTTGGGCGTCGAGTACGGCGCTGGCTTCGCGGTCGCCACCGCGCGCGGCAGCGAGAACAACGACGCGTTCGAGACCGACGCCGAGGGTGTTATCCGCACGCGCTCCAATCGCCACGGCGGCATGTTGGGTGGGATCTCGAGCGGTATGCCGATCGTGCTCCGCGCTGCGATCAAACCGACGAGTAGTCTTCCGCGTAGCCAGGACACCGTTACCGCGGGTGGCGACGCGACCACGATCCGAACGACCGGGCGTCACGACCCGTGCTTGCTGCCGCGATTCATTCCGATGGGCGAAGCGATGGTCGCGCTAGTGCTTGCAGACCACTGGTTGCGCTGGCGGGCGATCCGCGATTAGCGCGAGAAGTTCCAAGCGATGATTGCGATGGCAGCTGTGACGAGCACGGCCGTCCATAGAAGGCTGCCGCCCTTGCTGCTTTTGGAGTCATCGGAGCCCACCGCGCGGCGAAAGCCGCCCACCATGTTGCCCATGACACCGGTGGTTTGTCCGCCAATCGTGTTGCGGGAAGGGCCGTGACCCTTCTTCTCTCGCTTCTTCGTGTTGGCGCTCTTCTTCTGATACTGCTTCGACATTGAGATCATCCTATCCGGGATTGACGCTCGCGTGAATCGCTTTTCCGGGAGGTAAGAGGGTGTAGTGCGGTATCGGTTGTCTGTCCCGGCGGCACCTCTGGTGTTCTTTCTCACAAGCCGCGAGGAGTTGCGGCCGCGCGTCGGGGGCCCTGTGGGCAAGCCACTGCTCTTTCGCGTGCGCCGCTTCCGGCCGTCCGAGGCTTTCGAGCGCCAGGGCTCGGCTTCGCAGTAAGCTCTCATTGCGCGGGCTCAGGCGCAGACCCGCGTCGGCTGCGGCCAGAGCGTTCCGGTCATCGGAGAGGCTTCCGTATGCTCGCGCGAGGTCTTGCCAAGCATGCGAGTTGAGGGGCGAGGCATCCGCGACCCGCCGGTACGCCTCGGCGGCTTTCTTCCATTTCCATACCCGGGCGTACGCATCGCCCCGGACCCGATCGAGCACCGGGGTCGGTCCGATCAGGGCTTCCGCCCGTCGAGCGAACGCATCGGCTTCGTTCGGCCGCCCCTGCATGGACGAAAGACGCGCGCGCAATACCAGTGCCCGGGCCTGCAAGAGGGGCGACTCCGCTTCGCGGGCCAGAAGAAGTGCGCGGTCGATGCTCGGCTTGGCCACGTGCACGTGCTCCTGCTTGGAGTGAAGGAGCCCCAGGGCCTGCGTGAGCAGTCGCTCGATAGCCGGACGCGAGGCACCTCCGGCCGGTTCTCGCTCCGACGCACCGCGCCCCATCCACACGACGGCGGTGCCGACCTCGGTCACGGGTTGCTCCAGGCATGGATCGAGCGCGACCTTGCCGAGTGCCTCGGCTCCTATGGCAAACCCAAGACCTCGCTCGGTGCGGCTGGCTTCGCAGGCCAATGCTTGAAACTCCAGGCTGTGTTTGCGGTGAAGCAGTCGCGCCTCGACGCTTAGCGGGAGCTCGAGCTTTCGGGGAAGTCTCATCGAGTAGCGAACCGCCTGTGCCTCGTGCGCGGGTAGCGTCCGATCAAACGCCGGCGCGGAGAAACGGTGGACCTGATGCAAGATCTCCGGCTCGGCCGCCGCGTCGAGGACCGTCGTGCGCAACACGAACACATCGTCGTTCCCGTCGGCACTTGGGCGCGACACTCCGAGCAGCTTGCCGGCCGCGTCGCGGACCTCCACTTCGACCCACACATCGTGCATGTCGCGGACTCCTCCGGGGAAACGATGCCCCGCCGCTTCGTTCGCGAGCAGAACATCGAAGACCAGCCGCTCGCCGCCTCGAAGCCGCGACTCCTCGGGCAGCACGTACTGGCGTGGGCCTGCGCGCACTGCCCCGATGTCGACAATCACCGCGCCTTCGAGCTCGTCACTTGCTTGCTGCGCGTGCCTTGCGTCTGGCAACTGCGCTGCCATGGCGGTGTGGGACGCAGCCCAGCGGTGACTGCTCACCATCCCGTCGCGCCCGCCCGCCATCTCCGCATCAGATGCGGCTACGCTACCCATGTGGCAGCCTTGGCAGCTGTTCTCTTCGACTGAGGTGAGGTGGTCTTGCACGGCACCCGCGAACCCCGAGGATGCCCAGTCGCCCAGATCATCGATGCCGGGCAAGTGATTCTCGTTGCCGATCGCCGTGCCCGAGAAAGACCGATGGCAAGAGCCGCAGAGCGCCGCCGTTCGAAGGGGCTTCATCGTGAGGCGGGCCCGATGTGCTTCGATTTCTTCAGGTTTGGCCGGGTCCGGCAGCAGGACCGGCGCGTCCGTGAGTGTGAAGCTCGCGTTCCCGTCGGGACGTGCCGACTCGACGCTGTGGCACACGAGGCAGGTGATGCCTGTGAACGCGAGCTCGTTGTCTGGCGTCACCTCACGATCGATGTCTCCCGAGAGCAAAAGAAGCGGGTCGTGGCAGCCGGCGCAGAACCGGCTTTCTTCCTTGCCTCGGTGCGCACGAAACTCGTCGATGCTGGCGCGATACCAGGGGTTGTCGAAGGAGGCGTACGCATGCGCGCTGTGGGTCCACTGGGAGGCGACGTCGGAGTGGCAGTCGGCGCAGTCGTCGGTCTTGGCGAGCCTCGCTATGTCGAGGGACGGCGCGCTCATCAACGAAGGGCCCAGATCCTGGCCGGTCGAGTGAAGCGGTTCCGGCGCCCCGGATGCACATCCCACGGCGCTGAAGAGCACCCCCATGAAAACCAAGCGACTCATGTTGTGTAGGACGTTCGACGCCCCCGTTTGGATCTGATTCTGTTTAGAGCGTGCCGAAGCTCACGAAAATCTGCGTGAGAAGCGCATCCGCCATCAAAATGCTGATCGAGACGACGACGACGGCGCGGGTAGTCGAGCGGCCGACGCCCTCGGTTCCGCCGCGGGTCTGCAGACCGAAGTAGCACCCAAGCAGGGCGATCAAGAAGCCGAAGAACGGTGTCTTCGCGACACCGCTGACGAAGTCGTTGATTTGTAGAGAATCGAGTGCCGTCGAGAAAAAGAACTCCATCGGAATCCCGTAGGACAGTGCGGCGACCAGCATCGAGCTGATCATCCCGAGGATGAACGCGATGAACGTGATCAAGGGCATGATGACGACGCACGCCACGAGGCGCGGCACGACGAGCTTGCGGATTGGATCTGCGCCCAGTGCTCGGATTGCGTCGACTTGCTCGGTGACAGTCATGGAGCCGAGCTCTGCGGCAATCCCCGCTGCGATCCGGCTGCCGACGACCAGAGCCGTCAGTGAAGGCGCGAGCTCACGCGCTTCGGAAACCGCGATGACGCGGCCCAGGGTGTCTTTGGCACCAAACGCTTCCATGGACACCGCAAACTGGATCGTCATGACGATGCCAACGAAGATTGCGGTTGCCGCTGCGATCGCGAGGCTTCGTACGCCGAGCTGCTCGAGCTGATAGATGAACTCGGTGGTGTCGAACCGCGTCGTGAACATCGTGCGAAAGGTGCGGCCCGCAAGAAACGTGGCATCGCCCACCTCTTCGACGAAAGTTCGAAGACGTCGGATCTGAAGGTCCGCCCAAGTCACGAGATTGCGAGGCCGCGTGGATGGCGCCGCGGAGGTCACGGCTGACCCGTTTTGGTCGTGAAGCCGGCGAGCATGGCGTCAAAGTCCACCAGGGCCTCGTCGAAGCCAGGCCCGGCTGGTGTAATCAGACCGAAGTCGTAGACGCAGTCGTCCTTCTTCAAAATTTGCAGCAAGATGTCGCGAGGTACGCCGTCGAGCTTCGCGGTGAAGTGCGTGCGGAGGGCCTCGCGGCCGTCCATCGGGATGACCTCTTCCTCGACCACCTCGCGTTCGGTGAAGCCGATCATCAGGTGACTTCGAAGGGCGGTCAGAGGGATGTCGAGGCCGGGGTCACAGTCGGAGTCGGCGTGCATCACCGCGCCCTTGGCTTCGTTGTGCCAGGCGAGGTCGTTCTGATGACCGACCGTGACGGGTGTCCAGTCCGGACCCACTGGGCCGATCTGATAGGAAGTCTGCTCGCCCCGGTAGACTCCGTTCTGGAGTGTGCCGGTCGTGGCACAACCCATCACTGTCAGACTCAAGAAGAGCCAGGTTCCGAGCCGTCGCCTCACTGGGGCAGACTCTAGCAGGCCGGGCTTTCTTGTCGATTTCGACTTTTAGGGCCCTAGGCGGGCCGGTCGCGATTTGGTTCGCTAGACTGTAGAGGCTGTGAGTCGGGGGGCTTCACAAGAACAGTCGGCACGGACCCGTGGCGTTGCGATTTTGGATCGCCTCGTCGCCGAGGGACAGGTGTCTCCGAGCCTCTATGACGAGGTGCTCATGCACGCCCAGCGGACGCAGTCGACCGCCGAGGAGGCGATCCTTCAACTCGGGCTCATGAGCGAAGGGGAGCTCTTGAAGTACATCGCCGGCCTGTATCGGACCCGGTTCGTCGGCTCTGACCGGCTGGCGAAGGCGGGCGTCGACCCGCAGCTCCTGAAGAAGGTGCCGCGCAAGCTCGCGAAGCGACTCACCGCGTTCCCAATTCTCTATGACAACCGGAGCCGGACCCTGTCGGTAGTCGCCGCGGACGTCACCGACGACGATGTGCGCCAGCAGATGCAGTTCGCGACGGGTGCGCGAGACGTGAAGGTTTACGTGGCCCGGGAGGCCGCCATTCGCGCGGCGATTGCCAAGCATTACGACCAGGACGGCCGTCCGTTCGAGATGTTGCTCAGCGGCGCCTCGTCGCGTCAGGTCCGAACGTCGCGCGAGTCCGACCCCGTTCCGGGGTGGGGCCAGGTGTTCGAGGAGAAGGACGGGCTTCTGATCCGGCGCGCGAGGGCACAGTCGATCGAGATGGAGCAGCCGGCGAATGACCAGTCACCGGAGCCGGAGTCCGAAGAGCCGCCGCCACAGACGCAGTCGAGGGTTACCGCCGGTCAAACGCTGATCGAGCAGCTCTCCGCGCACGCGCAGGGCGACGATCTCACCGTCGATCCGGAGGTCTACCTCGAAACATTGAGCGTGCTCGTCACGCTGATCGAGCAACTCAACCAGGACCGCGGTGGGCACTCCATGCGGGTCGCTCGAATATGCCAGCAGGTCGGAGAGCGCATTCGACTCACGAAGCCTCAGGTTCAGGGAATTCTGATCGCCGCCTATCTGCACGACGTAGGTGTCGCAGCCGATTCGCACGTCACGCCTTTCGATGTGGTCCTCGACGAAACCAAACGAGAGGTCGCCCGGCGAATTTACACCGCGCCGACTCGGCTTCTCGAGTCGGTGGCTCTGCCCAAAACCGCTGTCGATGCGCTTCGACATCGTTACGAGCGCTTCGATGGACAGGGCTTCCCGGAGCGCCTGAGCGGCAAGGACATTCCGCTAGGAGCTCGAGTGCTTGCGGTGGTCGAGAGCTACATCGACCTGACGCAAACCAAAGCCAACGCACTTGGACGGCGCGTTCCTGCCGAGGAAGCCTGCGACGCGCTCGAGCCTCACAAGGGAACCACCTTTGATCCTGCCGTTGTCGACTGGTTGCGACACATCGTTCTCGATGACGGGGTGAAGTCCCAGATTCTGTCCGCGCGCAATCGCGTGCTCATCGTCGATCCCGACCCGGAGGAGACCGCGGTGCTCGAGGTTCAATTTGCGGGGCAAGGCTACGAGGTCACGATCGAGCGTTCAGTCGATGCAGCGCTTCGATGCTTGGACGCGGAGAAGTACGACCTGGTCGTGAGCGAAGTGCACCTATCCGACGGCGAGGGGTTCGACCTGCTGCGCCGCATGCGAGAGAGCTCGCACGCTCAGGTGCCCTTGATGTACGTCACCTCCGAGCGAGCGCAGGCTTCCGTCGACCGTGGGCTCGAGCTTGGGGCAGCGGACTACGTCGTGAAGCCGGCGTCTGCGGCAGTAGTCGTTGCGAAGGCAAGCCGAGTCATCGCCGACAGCCGTACCAAGAAGCCCGGAGGACGCGGAGTGTCCGGCTCGCTGCAAGAAATGGCGCTCCCCGACGTGATTCAGATCCTCGGGAACGGCCGAAAGAGCGGGCTCCTCAAGGTGCGAAGCGGGACTTTGCAGGGCGTGTTGATGTTCCAGGACGGCTCGATTCATGACGCGCGCTTTGGCGATCTCGGCGGCGCCGAGGCGGTGTACGGAATCCTTCGTCTCATGGAGGGCGATTTCGAGCTCGAGCCCGATACGACGCCTGTCGAGGACGTCATCGGGATTCCGACGCACCACTTGCTGCTCGAAGCGATGCGTCGGCTCGACGAGGAGCAGCGTTAACACCGGTCAGGTGTTCAGGCGGTCGCTAGTTTGAGCCCAGCACCGCGTGGGATATGCTGCAGAGGTGCGCTTGTGCCATCAGTGTGGCGCGTCGGTAGAAGATGCCGCGCGCTTTTGTTCTGCCTGCGGTGCGTCGTCTGACGAGCCGGGGGGAGCCGGGTCTGCAGATCCGCTCATCGGTCGCGTCGTCGGAGGCACCTACCTGTTGCAGGAGGTCGTCGGCGTTGGAGGCATGGGGCGCGTGTACAAAGCGGAGCAATCGACGCTCGGCCGCACCGTCGCGGTCAAGGTCATCCACCCGCATCTCCTCAGCGACGAACAGACGGTCGCGCGATTCTACCAAGAGGCACGCGCATCGAGCCGCCTGAACCATCCGAACAGCGTGAGCATCATCGACTTCGGCCGGACCGACGACGGGATTCTCTATCTTGCGATGGAGTTCCTGAGCGGCAAGGACCTCGCGCTGGTGATGCACGAGGAGGGGCCGTTGGCGATCGAGCGGGTGTGCAACATCTTGGTCAACACCCTCGATGCGCTTGGTGAGGCGCACGAGCTCGGCATCGTGCACCGGGACCTGAAGCCCGAGAACATCATCCTGCGCCCACTCCGTTCAGGGGACGATCTCGTCAAGGTCGTCGATTTCGGCCTCGCCACAATCGTCGGCAAGGAAAGCTCCATCACGAAGCCAGGCCTGGTGTGTGGCACGCCGGATTACATGTCTCCCGAGCAAGGTCGCGGCGACGGAGTGGACGGAAGGGGCGACCTCTACGCGCTAGGCGTCGTTCTGTTCGAGCTCCTGGTTGGGCATCTGCCGTATATCGACGATACGCCTACCCGGGTGGTGCTGAGACACCTCAACGATCCGGTCCCCGACCCGCGCGTGGCGAGCCCAAATCGAGACATTCCAGACCGTTTGGCGGAAGTGACGATGAAGGCGCTCGCGAAGAACGCGAACGACCGCTATCAAGTCGCGCGAGACATGCAGGCTGCGCTGCGTGGTGCCGTCGCGGATCTGCGAGTTCCTCGCGAGTCGGTCACGCCGTGCCCGAACTGCGGAGCTCCGGCCTCTCTCGCCCAGAACTTCTGCGGTGAGTGTGGTGGACGGCTTGCCGGGCCTGAACCGTCTCTTGGGAGCAACCGCTCGCTCCGGCCCTCGTTCTACCCGCCACTTGGGTCGCAGCGATCGTTCGTAGGCCGTGAGCAGGAGCTCACCCTGATTCGCGAACATCGCCATACGGCAGCACAGGGGGTGCACTGGGTTCACGTGTTTGGTGAGCCCGGTGTGGGCAAGACACGATTCCTGACGGAAATCGCAGAGATCGCCGCGGCCGAAGGAGACCTGGTCATCGGTGCGGGCGCGCATTCCACGGGCGCCCCGGTTCCGTACTCCGCGATTCGTAGAATCTTGGCCGAGCTCCTCGAAGTCGACGACTCGGAGCTCGCGAGGATGGCTGACCGCGGGGACGAGCTAGGCTCGGAGCTCGCGGACGCGGGCGTGGACGAGGTGATGAACCCTGCAGGGTTGCTGGGTGGCGACGGCAGGTCACGAACGGGAGCCGTGGCCGAGGCTCTGGCCTGCGCCGTGCGCCGGGCTCGCGGCCGTGCATCGAGCGGCCGAGTGATGTTGATCGTCGATGACCTTACCGATTGCGACGGGCTCACGCAGCGTACGGTCATCGAGCTAGCGCGTGTGCTGGGCAACGAGCCGGTGCTCTTGGTGACCGCTGGCGACCACGATCGGGGCGTGCTGGCTAGCGAAGTGATCCATTTGGATGGGCTGGACTCCGAAGAGGCAGAACGATTCTTGGCCGGATCTTTCCATCTGCGCTTGGTATCTGGGCTTCATAAGCTGGCGGAGTTCTTCGGCGGAAGAATCTTGCCCTTGCACCTCGAGCAGTTGGAGGCGCTTGGAATCTCTCCGGACGACGGGCCGCCGCCGAGGATGGCCGATGCAATCCTGCAAAGGGTCGAACGGGTCGAAGTGGATGCGCAACGCTTGCTTCAATCGGCCGCAGTCCTCGGCCGGACCTGCGATCTGGACACGCTGCGCGCCGTTTCGGGGAACACGGAGTTGGCGGGCCTCGATGAGCTGGCCGGCAGTTCGCTCGTGCAGCTCGATGGCTCGAAGGTGAGCATTGTCCATCCGTTCATCGCAGATCTCATGGCCGCCTCCATACCTGCCGAGGCACGCCGCGGGCTTCACCGCCGAGCATACGAAGTCTTGAGCGAGCTGCGGGCGCCGCAGGAGGTTCGCGCGGTGCATGCTTTCCGCGGCATCGAACCGGTGACCAGCCTCGTCGTGCTGGAAAAGGCTGGCGACGCCTCGATGGCCCGAGGCGACCACCTCGGCGCCGTACTCGAGTATCGACGTGCGCTCGAGCTCGCCCGGCGGGAAACCTTGGAGAGCGGAGACACGGTGTACGACCGCGCGATCGCGACGTTCAGCCGCAAGCTCGGTGAGGCGCTCGCGCGTTCGGGCGACCCGGCAGGCGCGGATGGCGTCCTTCGCGAGGCGCTCGACCTGACGATGCCGAGGAGCGCTGATCGAGCGAGAATGTTGTTGTCGCTCGGGCGGATAGCCTCGCGCCGCGACCGCCCTCGAGATGCCATGCGCCACTTCGGGCAGGCGCTCGAGCTCGTCGCCGGAGTCGAGCCCTCGGTCGAATCACACCTGCAAGTCGCGATCGGGCGCATTCGTCGCATCGAAGGCGATCCGGACCACGCGGCAAACGCATACCGGCGCGCGCTCGAGCTCTTTGCCGAGATGGACGTGCCGGCACACGTGCTTGCGCGAACCCGACTCGAGCTCGCGGACGCGCTGACTGCTGCCGGAGACCATCAAGGCGCTGCCCACGAGCTTGGCAGCGTCGAGCGGGATGGCAGGGCGAACGGCGCCACGAGCATGGTGGCCCGCGCCGTGGGCATGCTCGGCTCGATCGACGAGCTGGCAGGACGCGCGCGCGATGCCCAGGTTCGCTATGAAGAAGCAGCCTCCCTGGCCGCTCAGGCTGGCGACGCCCCCGGTTATCGCCGCTGGCTGTCGGCCAGCAAAACGCTCCGGGCCAGCATCTAGCACTCTGCTATGCTTCGCCGCATGCGGCGCTTCTGGTGGATCTGCGTTCTGGTCGCTGCGTTTGGCTGCGATACGCTCGGCGTGTTCAGCACCGGGGACACGGACGTCTACCGCGGTGAGATCGCGGGCGTGAATGATCCGCTCAACTGCCCCGACGGGATCGACTGCTCATTCATTCGCCGGGGGTTTCCCTCTGGGGTGACTCTGGACCTCACGTTCGATCCTGAGCAGCAGTACGAGAACCCAGGCACGATTTCGACGAGCGGCGAGGATTGCGGCCCGACCTTCACCGATACCCCGCTCCTTCCGATTCCGCCGCTCGCACACGACCAGCTCGGGCTCTACGAGTTCCCCGGTGGGGGCAGGATCCGGAACTACATGTTCGTCGCGCGTCCGGAATCGGGCCCGCTCGCGGGGCGAGACGTGATGGTGTTCTTGTCGCTGCTTCGTGGAGGCAGCATCGAGGTGCGCCTGATTGCCGGCCCCGGCCTGGTCATCTGCGATCCCGCGGATTGCGCCGCGATCGATGCAGGTCAGTGCGACTATTTCGGTGTGTTTGGGCTCAGTCGAGAGCAGCTCTGATGCGGGTGCTCGGCATCGAAAGCTCTTGCGACGAAACCGCTGCAGCGTTGGTCACCGAGACGGGAGAAGTGCTGGCGGACGTGATCGCGAGCCAGATCGCGATGCATGGGCCGTACGGCGGCATCGTTCCGGAGCTCGCGTCACGCGCACACATGCAAGCGATCATCCCCGTCATTCGCGAGGCGCTCGCCAAGGCACCGGGTGGGCTCGCCGGCATTGACGCGATTGCGGTCACGCAAGGGCCTGGCCTGGTGGGCTCGCTCTTGGTGGGCGTGCAGGTGGCCAAGGCGTTGGCTTGGAGCATTGGCAAGCCTCTGGTGGGGGTGAATCACTTGGATGGGCATCTCCTGGCCGTGTACTTGCGGCGGCCGGGTGAAGACGAGCCGCAGGATGGGCCGGCGATGCCGTACGTGGGGCTGCTCGTCAGCGGAGGGCACACGGCGCTCTATCGAGTGGAAGCCTTCGACGACATCGTGCTCCTCGCGCAGACGCGTGACGACGCCGCGGGCGAGGCGTTCGATAAAGCCGGCAAGCTTCTTGGCCTCGGATATCCGGGCGGGCCGGTGATCGATCGTCTCGCTTCCCGCGGAGACTCCAGCGCGTTTTCGTTTCCCCTTCCGATGGCGTCCCGAAAGATCCTCGACTTCAGCTTCTCGGGTCTCAAAACAGCGCTCGCGCGCCACGTCCAGCAGCATGGCGTGCCTGCCGACGAGCAGGAGCTCGCCGATCTCTGCGCTTCATTTCAAGGAGTCATCGTCGAGAGTCTCGTGCGCAAATCGATTCTCGCCTGCAAGCAGGAGGAGCTCGACCGGCTCGTCATCACCGGCGGTGTTGCGGCGAATCGTGGGCTACGCGCGCGTGCCAAGGAGGTCTGTGAGGACAACGGGATTCGGCTCTTCGTTCCGCCTCCGATTTCGTGCACCGACAACGCTGCGATGATCGCGATGGCCGCCGCGCATCGTTTGACAGCCGGTGAGCAGGACGACCTCTCGTTTGCTGTCTACTCGCGGGACCCGGACCGGCGCCGCGGTAAGTTTCGCCGTGATGGATCGCTCGTCGAGCGCAAGTAGGCGCCCCATGAGCGAGAGTGTGTCCGAGTCGATTGTCTCGCCCTACGTCGAAGTAGCCCTTCCGGTTCCTCTTCGAAAGGTGTTCACCTACAAGGTGCCGAAAGGATTGGAGGGCGCCCTGCAGGCGGGCAGCCGGGTCGCGGTGTCCTTCAGCCGCCGCAAGCTCGCGGGTTTCGTGGTGGGCGGCCGGGAAGAGCTTCCCGAAGGTGTGGCGCGCGCGCTTCCCGTCGCGGGGCTTCTCGAATCCGAGCCGGTGTTCACGCCGGAGCTCCTGCGATTCTTGGACCAAGCGGCCAAGTACTACATGCACCCGCTCGGCGAGGTCCTCCGAGCCGCGGCACCGGCGCTGCCTTCCGGGGCGATGCGCCGGCTGCGCGCCGATGGCTTTCTCGAAGCCGCCGAGAACCTCCCTGGTCAGCGTGTGGCGCACCACACGACCTGGAAGGTGACCTCCACCAGCAAGGATGCCGAGGGCATTCGCCTGGGCGCGCGGCAGAAGAAGCTGATGGACCGGCTCGCGGACCGTGAGTTTGTCCTACTCGAGGAGCTTCGTGGTGAGCTGAGCGACCCTCGCGCTGTCGTTCGATCGCTCGTAGAAAAGGGTTTCGTCGAATTCGAAGAGGTCGAGGCGAGCCGCGATCCGTTCTTTCGTTCTCCAGTGACCCGCGACGAGCCGCACGCCCCGACCCCAGCTCAGAAACTCGCGATCGACACCGTCAATGAAGCAATCCTCTCACGAACGGGCGAGGCGTTCCTTCTGCACGGCGTCACCGGTTCCGGAAAGACCGAGGTGTACCTCCGCGCCATCGACGAAGCTCGCAAGCTGGGCCGCGGCGCCGTCCTCCTTGTCCCGGAGATCGCGCTCACGCCACAGCTCGTCGGACGTTTCCGCGCGCGTTTCGGCGACGACATCGCGGTGCTTCATAGTGGTCTGACCGCGCGACAACGCGAGGATGCCTGGCAGGCGCTCCGCCGGGGGCGGGTGCAGGTGGCGATCGGCGCGCGCTCGGCGTTGTTCGCACCGGTCGCCGATCTCGGGTTGATCGTCGTCGACGAGGAGCACGACCCTTCGTTCAAGCAGGACGAGGGCTTTCGCTATCACGCCCGCGACATGGCCTTGCTCCGGGCGCAGTACGCGGGTGCGGTTTGCATCCTCGGGAGCGCCACGCCCTCGGTCGAGACGTACCATCGAGCCAATCAAGGCCGAATCCGCTTGCTTTCGCTCCCCACGCGCGCGACCGGCGCCACCATGCCCGAGGTCGAGATTGTCGATCTTCGCCGCCACCGAAAAGGGCCGACCGGTCACCCACTTCTTTCCGGGCCGCTTCACTCCGCGATTGGCCAATGCTTGGAGACCGGTCATCAAGCGATCCTCTTCCTCAATCGTCGCGGCTTCTCTCCAAGCGTGCGCTGCGCGGCGTGTGGCACGGTGGCCGAGTGTCCCGCCTGCAGCGTCGCGCTCACCGAGCATCGAGGGCAGGGCGCGCTGCGATGCCACTACTGCGATTTCCATCGGCCGGCTGCCATGGCCTGCGCATCCTGTGGAAGCATGGAGCACAAACGCATCGGGGTCGGCACCGAACAGCTCGAGAATTCCGTCCAAGAGAGTTTCCCCAAGGCGCGCGTCGCTCGGCTCGACCGCGACACCGCATCCGGGGATGGCGTGGAGGCGGTGCTCGACCGACTGCGAACCGGCGACGTCGACGTGTTGGTCGGCACGCAAATGGTCACCAAAGGCCACGACATTGCCACGGTGACGCTCGTCGGTGTCGCACTCGCGGATCAAAGCCTCGCCTTCCCGGATTTCCGCGCATCCGAACGAACCTTCCAGCTTCTTGCGCAAGTTGCTGGCCGCGCTGGCCGAGCCGACACCCCCGGCAAAGTCGTCCTGCAAACCTACCAACCCGATCACCCGGCGGTGCGCCTCGCGGCCCAACACGACTACGAGAGCTTCTACGAAGAAGAAATCCGGGCTCGCGAAGAAGTCGGCTATCCGCCGTTCACCCGCCTCGTCACAGTTCGAGTCCATGCAGGCGCCGAAGCCGACGCCCGCGCCGCCACCCAAGTCCTCGCCGATACCGCCCGTCAACACCAGGCCGTCAAAGACGGCGCGGTCCAAGTCCTAGGCCCAGCCCCGGCCCCCCTAGTCCGCCTCAGAGGCCGTTACCACTACCGCCTCATGCTCAAGTCCCCCGACCGAAAACTCCTCCGCAACGTAACCGCCCACCTAGCGGCCCGAATAGACCAGGGCCTCCCCCCGACCCACGCCACCCTAGACATCGACCCCCTCTAGGATCACCAGGGGGCGGGAGATGGTTTTGGCGTAGTTGCGCCAATGGGGGTTGTAGGCTTCGGCCTTGGGCCAGATTTGGGCGTGCTCTTCGGGGGTGACGGGGCGGGCCTGGATTCGGCGGCTGGTGTTGCCGATTTGAATCGCTGCCGCGGGGTTTGTTTGGAGGTTGAGCCACCAGGCCGGCGGGGATTCTTTGCCACCGTTCGAAGGGTAGATGATGACGTCGTTGCCGTGGGGCATGTAGACGAGGGGGGTCGTCCGCTGCTTGCCAGTTTTTCGGCCGGTGGTCGTGAGGAGTAGAACTTTGCGGCCTAGGCCGACGCTGCCTACGAAGCGGCCGCCCAAACTTTTGTAGAGCCTGGTGTGGAGGTGCCCGAAGAGGCGCCAATCACGCCGGCTCATTCTGCGGCTGCCTGCTCGTTCTGCCTGCTCGGTTCTCGAGCGGCGTCTTCGGCTGCGAGGAAGCCGAAGGTTAGCGCCGGGCCGATCGTGCCGCCGGCGCCAGGGTAGGTGCGCCCCATGACGGATTCCGCCGAGTTGCCCGCGGCGTAGAGGCCCGGGATCAACCGGCCATCTTCCCTGAGCACGCGGCTGTGCTCGTCGGTGACGAGGCCGCCTTTGGTTCCGAGGTCCCCGGGATAGATCTGCACTGCATAAAACGGACCGGTTTCGATCGGGCCGAGTGAGCAGTTGGGCTTCACGTTCGGGTCGCCGTAGTAGCGATCCTGCGCGCTCCAGCCACGGTTGAAGTCCGGGTCTTCACCTTTGACGGCGTATTCGTTGAACCGTGTGATTGCAGCCTTCGCGGTCGCCGCGGGAATCTTGAGTTGCTCGCAGAGCTCGTCGAGGCTCTCCGCCTTGTAGAGGAAGTTCCCGTCGCGATAGCGGCGCGGGAGCTTCTTGTCCGGCATGACCTTCGCGGGCGCCACCGGCCCAGCGATCGACGACTTGCGATACGTCGCGTCGAAGATGTGGAACCAGCGGGGGTCAGCCGCGCCGGTCTTCTCCACGTCGTCGTACATGCCATTGACGACATCGATGTACGGCGCCGCCTCGTTGGTGAATCGCTTCCCGTCCTGGTTGAGGAACAAGCCATGCGGCAGGCTCTTTTCGACGACCAACACCCAGGAAAACGGCGACCTCGGCACCAAAGACACCGGTGTCCACCAGGCTTCGTCCATGAGACCAAGCGCCCCGCCGGCCTCGGCTCCCATTCGAATGGCATCCCCCGTGTTCGACGGGGTTCCCGCGGTCCACTCGGTCGTGATGGGACGCCGCTGATACTTCTGACGCATCTCGAGGTTCCGCGAAAAACCGCCCGCCGCGAGCACCACCCCACGACGGGCTTTCACGCGAAGGATTTCGCCTTCCTTGTTGAGCACCGCGCCCACGGCCTTGCCATCTTCGAACACCAGTTCTTCGACGCTCGTGTTGAGCCACGCCGGGATGTTGCGATCCTTGAGCGAAAGCAGGAGCCGGCCCATCAGCGAGTTGCCTGCACAGAGCTTGGTGTCTCGTCCCCAGCGCTTCCGCTTGAAGTGGCGCAGGAAGTACAAGAACATCTGCCACGCCATGAACACCATCGTTGTGAAGCCGACGCCGATCGCCGCCTGCGCTTCCTTCGCCGTGATGCCGAACTTTCCGAGAATCTGTGACTGCGGGTGAGGCCGTCGTAGCCGGATCAAGTCCTCACGCAGCTTCGACCCATCGAATGGCAGCGGGTCCATCGACCGCCCGCCGTCGCGTCCACCTGGCGCCTCGGGGTAGTAGTCGGTGTACTTTGCGAGCGGGACGTACCGGACGTGGGTCTTGTCGTGCAGGTACGCGAGCACCCGCTTGCTCTCGCGGATGTACAGCCACAGGCGATCGTCGGGCACTTCACCCTTCGTGATGTGCTTCAGGTATTTGAAGCCCTCTTCGTCGGAATCGGGGATGCCTTCGCCCGCCATGCCGGGGTTGTTCGCTACCCAGCACACGCCGCCGGACATCGCCGAGTTGCCCCCGTAGAGCTCGCTCTTTTCGACGAGTAGCACGTCCAATCCGAGGTCGTGCCCGCGTACGGCCGCTCCCATCCCGGCCGCGCCGCTCCCCATCACGAGTAAATCGACTGTACGGTCCCACTCCGCCATTGCGGCGCTCCTTTGTTACGGGTCGGTTCGCAAAAATAGAACATGTTCTAGCGACGTGGCTCTGTCAAACCCACTGGATCTTGCGGCCACGGGTGCCTGGCGCTAGAAAAAGCAAAGCTTTCCAGGGTGTTGAGCGGCTAGTCGCTCGGAGGTTCCACGTTGATTCGGCCCATTCTCTTTTACCCAGACAAACGCCTCCGCGAGCCCGGCAAAGAGGTCGAGGAGTTCGGTGCCGAGTTGCATCAATTGATCGAGGACATGGCGGAGACGATGTACGCGGCCCCGGGCGTCGGATTGGCCGCTCCGCAGCTCGGGATCTCGAAGCGCCTGTTCATCGTGGACGTCGCATCCGATGAGGATGAGCCGAGCGACCTTCGCGTCTTCATCAATCCAGAGATCATCGCCACCGAGGGCGAGACGACCTTTAACGAAGGCTGCCTTTCCTTTCCCGGTGTCCGCGAAGACGTCGACCGTGCCGAGCGGGTCACCGTCAAAGCGCTCGACCAGGATGGCAATCCGTTCGAGCTCGAGGCCGAAGGCCTCTTGGCGATCGCGATTCAGCACGAGAATGATCACCTCAATGGCGAGTTGATGATCGACCACCTCAGCGTGTTGCGCCGCCGGATGCTGCACCGCGCGATGAGCAAACGAGCCGCGGCCGACGCCGCGCAGTGACACACTGTGAGGACGATTTTTTTCGGCAGCCCGGACTTCGCGGTGCCTTGCCTCGAAGCGCTGCACGACATTACCGATATCGCCGTCGTGATCTCCCAGCCGGATCGTCCAGCGGGGCGTGGGCTTGCGATGCGGCCGCCTGCGGTCAAAAAACGCGCGCTCGAGCTCGGGCTAGAAGTCTGGCAGCCCAGAAAGGTCCGGACCGCCGAGTTCGCCGAAAAGCTTCGAGCCCTCGACGCCGACGTGGCGGTCGTGGTGGCGTACGGCCGGATTCTCCCACGTGGGGTGCTCGACGCGCCGCGAACCGGTTGCGTCAATGTCCACGCGTCCTTGCTTCCACGCTGGCGTGGCGCGGCGCCGATTCAATGGTCGATCGTCCACGGAGACGAGGAGACGGGGGTGACGCTGATGCAGGTCGATGAGGGCATGGACTCGGGTGCGATCCTCGCGACGGTCTCGACGCCCATTGCGCTGGACGACGACGCTGCGACGCTGAGCGACCGGCTTTCGAAAATGGGTGCGGAGCTCCTACGGGAACAGCTCGCCCATTACGTCGCCGGCGACCTCACGCCCCAGCCGCAAGATGAGGCCGCAGTGACGATGGCGCCTCTCCTCAAGAAGGAGCACGGGCGCATCGACTGGAACAAATCGGCTCGAGAGGTGCATAATCAAATCCGCGGCATGAATCCTTGGCCTGGCGCACATACGGTTCTCGGAGAGCGACGCATCAAAGTGCACCGCACGGTCGCGTCGACGCTCGATCCCGAAGGCGCGGCCCCTGGTGAGGTGATCGCGCTCGATCCGGAGGCCATCCTCGTGGCCTGCGCCGAGGGCACCATCGAGATTCAGGAGCTTCAGGAGAGCGGCCGGAAGCGGGTCGACGCACGTTCGTTTGCAAGCGGGCGTGGGGTCGCAGTCGGCGACCGATTTTCGAGTGAAGGGACCGACGCATGAAGATTTACACCAAGACAGGCGACGCCGGCGAAACCGGTCTCTTTGGTGGTGCCCGGGTGTCCAAAGCCTCGCTTCGCGTCGAGGCATACGGCGAGGTCGACGAGCTGAATAGCGCCGTGGGTTGGGCGCGGGTCGCGGTTTCGAACTCCGATCTCGATTCGCTCCTCAATCAAATTCAGAACGACCTATTCGAAGTCGGCGCGGAGCTCGGCTCGACCGAGGACCGGAAACAAAAGAGCGCGATGCCACTCATCGACGAGCCCCAAGTCGAAGCCCTCGAACGTGCAATCGACAAGTACGAAGAAGGTCCACCAGCGCTCACCTCGTTCGTTCTTCCAGGCGGAAGCGAAAGCGCCGCCCGATTCCACCTCGCGCGCTGCGTGTGCCGCCGCGCCGAACGCTCTCTCGTCGAGCTCGGCGCACAGGAGTCACTGCGCGGCGAGCTTTTCCGATACATCAATCGATTGAGCGACCTGCTCTTCGTCCTCGCGCGCTGCGCCAATCACACGGCGGGGGTGGAGGACATCCCCTGGAAAGGGCGGGGCGGCTAGGGCATGTCGTCCTGCTCGAGCGCGAAGTCGCGAGTTCCGACGCTACCGTCGGCAAGCACGTCCCCTGGCAAGTCCAGGCCCTCGCGGATCTCTTCGATCGCCTTGTAGAGCACCGCTCGTTCGGTCGAGAGTCGGCGGATGATGGTCGATCCCCACTGGCGTTTCGCGCGGATCTTGATCGACGTCCAGGTGCGCCTCACGAGCTCCACGTAGATCAACGCCAGCGAGCCCCCGAACGCGCCGATGAGGAACGTCGTGATGCCCGCAGCCCATGGCGCCCGGGGGATTCCCACGAACGATTCGTGCAGCTCGATCTGACCCAGGCCCACGAGTAGGGCGGCGATCAACCAGGCAAGAGGGAACAGAACCAGGCCGGAGAGCAGCTTCACCGTGGCCGTGTCCTTGTACTGCTTCGATGCGAGGCGGGAGATCAAGTTGGTCAGGAAGTAGGGACCTGCGTTGATCAATGACCCGAGGACGAGAATGGGAGGAAACACGAGGAACACCACCGCGGCCTGAGCCGCCAAGAGGATGGGCAGCCATTTGGACTCAATCGGTGGCGGCTTGTCGAGATCGTCGTCCTCGAGCTTCACCTCGAGGAGCGCCTGGTCGTACGCCGATACGCGGTCGAGCAAGGCCTGCACGCGATCGGGCTCGGTCTGCAAGCGCGCGTAGTAGGCCTTCCAGACCCGCGCCATCCCCAGCGTTCGTTCGACCATGTCCGGCGCTTTGAGGCTCACGCCGGCTCGCTTCGCACGCTCCGCTCGCATGAGCGACCGGACCCGGTTCATGAGTTGGTTGAGCTCCCAGCTCTCGGTTGCGTGAGTGACCTCCTGGAGAACCGGCTCGAGGACATGCATCAGCTCGGTGCTCCGAGCGCGGAGCGCCTCGTTGTCGCCTTCAGCAATCGGCGCGAGAAGCTCCGACGGCAGCTCGAGTGGAGCGTGGAACTCGACGAGCGCATCGGATCGGAAGGCGGTCTTGTTGTCGTAGTGAAGGCCGACCGGAACGATCACAGGTGGCACACCGTTCTCATCGCATAGTTGCTTCGCGCGGTAGTAGAGCCGGGCGGCGCCGCTCTTGAGCTCCTGAAGAAATGGGTCGTCGTGACTGACCCCCTCTGGAAACAAGGCAGCGAACCCGCCATCGCATACCGCCTGGGCCATCGCGTCGAGGCTCTTCTGATTCGCTGCCCGCCGGGTGTCGTCGTCGGCATCCTTCAGATCCGAAGCGCGGAAGATCGGAACCGTCCCGAGCGCCTGCATGAGCCGCCCGACCACCGGCCACTTGAACAAGCCATGACGAGCCCCGAACACCACCCGACGTGGAAAGCAGCTAATGATCAGCGCCGGATCCACCAACCCATTCGGATGCCAAGCGATCAGGATGCCCCCGCCCGTCGCAGGGACGAGCTCAACCCCGCTCACCTCCACCCGACGAAAGAAGAGCCCCACCAGAAACCGCACCACCCGCACCGCGCTGCTCCGGTTGACCTCCATCCCCCGATAGTATCCGCGGAAAAGGGGTCAGACCCCTTTTTGGAAGTGTTAACCCTTTGAAAAAGGGGACTGTCCCCTTTTTCCGATACGCGCTAGACCGGGCGGGTTATGCGGAGCGGGTTGGCTTGGAGCTTGGTGGCGGTGCTCGCCTTGGTGGGATCGGCGTGCAGTAAGAAGGCCGAGGATGTCGTCGTGGAGCCTGACCCGGTTCCGGCGACGCCGGTGGTGCAGGGGCCTGCGCAGTATGTGGGGACGCCGGTGTGTGCTTCTTGTCACGAGGCCGAGCACCAAGGCTGGCTTGGGTCACATCATGACCTTGCGATGCAGAAGGCTACACCCGAGACCGTGCTGGGCGACTTCAACGACGTCACGGTGAAGTACTACAAGGAGACCGCGCGGTTCGTCCGTGATGGGGACGCGTTTGCGGTCGAAGCCCTGGGTGCGGATGGGAAGCGCGCGCGATTTCCCGTGATCTACACGTTCGGCGTCGAGCCGATGCAGCAGTACTTGGTCGAGGTGGAGCCTGGGCGCTTGCAGTCGTTTCTCTTCGCCTGGGACACCCGCGCCAAAGAGCAGGGCGGCCAGCGTTGGTTCCACCTGCAACCGGACGAGTACATCGAGCCGGGGGATCCGCTGCACTGGACCGGGCCGAGCTACAACTGGAACTACTCGTGCGCCGACTGTCACTCGACCGCGGTGAAGAAGAACTACGATCGCGAGTCGAAGCGCTACTCGACCGAGTACTTCGAGATCAACGTCGGTTGTGAGGCGTGCCATGGGCCGGGTTCGCGGCACGCGGAGCTCAGCGAGGCGAAGGCCAAACGGCGCCCCGCCAACACCGGATTCGACAGGCGGCTTCCGCCCCCTGAGAAACGAAAGTGGTCGTTCGTCGAAGGGGGAGACATCGCCGTGCTCGCCACCTCGCAGCCAAGCGATGAAACCTCGACCTGCGCGCCCTGTCACTCCCGGCGCGCCGACCTCGGCGGGGAGGGCCTGGGCTATCACGACCGCTATCGCCTGGCCGCCCTCGACGAGCTTCTCTATTTTGACGACGGTCAGATCAAAGACGAGGTCTACGTCTACGGATCGTTCCTGCAGAGCAGGATGCACGCAGCGGGCGTGGTCTGCAGCGACTGTCACGACGGACACACCGCCAATCTCCGCGCGGAGGGCAATGCGCTCTGCACCCGCTGCCACAAAGCCGAGACCTTCGACGGACCGAAGCATCACTTCCACGAGCCCGAATCGCCCGGCAGCCTCTGTACCGACTGCCACATGCCGCAGCGCACGTACATGGTCATTGACGATCGTGCCGACCATCGCTTTGGGCTGCCGCGTCCCGCGCTGGCTGCCAAGATCGGCGCCCCGGACGCCTGCACCGGGTGTCACTCGAAGAAGAGCGCCGACTGGGCCGAGCGTCAGATCGACGAGCACTTCGAGAAACGGGCCGATGATGCGTTCGCCGAGGTGCTTCACGCCGCGAGGATGCAGCGACCCGAAGGCGAGCCAGGGCTCATCGAGCTCGTCGCAACAGGTACCGCTCCTGCCATCATACGCGCGACCGCGCTCCTCGAGCTCCGCAATCTGGCGTCACCCGCGCTGCCCGCCTTGCTGATGCGCGCTGCACGCGACCCGAGCCCCATCGTACGCCGGACCGTCGCTGTCGCCTCCAGAGATCTTCCAACCGAGCAACGTCCAGAAGTTGCTCGGGAGCTGCTTCGTGACCCGGTGCGCACCGTGCGAATCGAAGCCGTTGCCGCACTGCTCGGGACTCACGCGGGCGGGTGGAGCGAGTCGGACCGTGCCGCGCTGAAGGCGGCGACGGCGGAGTACATCGAAGCCAGGGCGTTCAACGCCGACCGAGGCGAAGGCCTCGTCGACCTGGCGCATGTGGCGCTGCTTGCTGGCGACGTCGAGCATGCCGAGAGCAATCTACACGAAACTCTCGATATCGATCCCACGTTCACCGCCGCCTACGTGAACCTCGCGGACCTCTACCGAAGCCAGCAGCGAGACGAAGAGGCGGAAACGGTACTTCGTGAAGGGCTGAAGGCCGCCGCAGATCGCGGCTCCGTCGAGTTCGCACTCGGCCTCACGCTCATACGGCTCGGGCAATCTTCAGAGGCGATGGCGCACCTGCGCCGTGCCCACGTGATGCGTCCGGAAGTCATCCGGTTCGGTTATGTGTATGCGGTGGCCCAGTTCGACAGCGGGCAGAAAGCCGCCGCGCTCAAAACACTCGAGCGCATGCTGGGGCGCTACCCTGCTAACCGCGACATTCTGCGACTACTGGCCGGCTACAACCAGCAGATGGGGCGCGTGAAAGCAGCGGAGGCCTACGCCGCGCAGCTCGAGAAGCTAGGGGGAAGTCCGTGAGGGCGCGAACCGCAGCCCTCGCCATAGCGCTGGCGGCAGGCACCACGCTTGTCGCCGGTATGGCCGACGCCCAATACGAGGACGCCTCGCAGGACGGTTACCCTCACATCGAGTTCGGCATGGACGTTGGCGTCATGTTGTGGAATGGCGTCGACCGCGACATCGTCCGCCCCGGTGGCACCGTCGATGTGCGATTCGGTTGGGACTACAAGTGGTGGGTGCCGATGTTCGCGCTCGGCTTCCGAGGCAACGGCCTCAATCTCAACAACATCCCCGGCGCTCCCCCAAACACCCCACGAGAAACGCTAACCAACATCTTCTTCTCGGCGGGCGTGCGTTTCGTCACGCCCAACCGAACCCGCGTGGCCCCGTTCTTGGACGGCTGGTTCGACTTCAACTGGTGGCACCTCAACGAAACCCAAGTCGTGTGCAGCGTCTGGTACTGCAGAGGGTACAACCAGTACCGCTTCACCCCTGGTTTCCACGGACGCATTGGCATGCAGATCCGCGTCTCACGCCAGGCCGACCTCGAGATCGGCTTTGGCGCAGGGTACAGCTTCCAAGGCCAGTTCTTCACCACAAACCGTTCCTGGCTAGAGCCCTCCGTCAGCTTCACGTACTCGTTCCCGGCTGGTTACGAGAACCGAACTTCGATTAAGGGCTACTGAGCGATTCTCCGAAGGGCGGCGCGAGGTGGTTCCGTCTGGGGGCCCGTTCGCGGTAAGATGTAGGTATGACCCGTCTCGTGGTTTGCTGTGCCCTCGGCCTCGCAGTCTTCGGTTGCAAGAGCCGAGAAGAACCCGCCGCACCGTCGAACGTCGTCGAGGCGCTGCCGCCCGACACCGTCGAAGTTGAGGCGCAACCCCCCGCCACCGATAAGGCGGCGGACCCCGAAGAGACCGTTGCAGCCGAACTTGCAGCCGAACCCACCGAAGCCGTCGAGGCTGCACCCGTGGAACCGGCTCGGGACCTCGCGGCCGAGCTCCGCGCCGCGATCGGAAGTCCCGCGGACTGCGTGCGCGACTATCGACCTAGCAGCGCAACGCTGATTCGCATCAACATCAGCGCCGTCGTGCGTCCGACCGGGATGCTCATCGAGCCGACCGCAACCGGTCGCGGGCTTTCGATGAACGACCGTCGATGCATCGAGCAGCGAGTAGGGGGAGTGACCCTGCCCCCGCTGAGCGGGAAAGCTTCGGAGTCCGTGTCTACCTACGTCGAGATTCAGTACGAGCCCCCCGCAGTCGAGGAGGACGACGTGGGAGCCCCACCGCCTCCGCGCGAGGGCGTCGTCCAGCCCCTACCCAAGAAGAAGCCTATCGCGCCGAGTGGTGTCCCGATCGAAGGCCCAGCAGCGGACCCGATCGAGGGGCCGAGCGGCGTTCCGATCGAAGGGCCCAAGGGCGTCCCAATCGAAGGTCCGAAGCCACAGCCGATCGACGGCTATTGAGTCGAGCATGGTCCATCTTGACCAAACCAGGCGCGGTGTGAGAGATCACGAACCGTGAAAGCATCCTCTTTCGAGCTGACCGAGAGTGGTCAACTGACGACGGTCAAAGCCGCTGATGCGCGGCGACGGTGGCGCGCAGGCGATGGAGCCTTCTGGATCGACGTGAAGGAGTGCTCCAAGGGCGAGTTGGAAGCGATGCTCGATGAGCTCGATCTCGGGGATCTGTTGAAGCGCCGGTTGCTTCGTGTGGGCTATGGGACGAGCATCGTCGCGTTGCAGGATGCGACTTTTGCGGAGTGGGCCGTATTCGCCGATGAGGCGTGCGGCCGGCGTGCGCATGTCGCGGCCCTATGCCTCCAGAATCTCTTGATCACTC
>JBGUEF010000010.1:0-25997 GCA_041821485.1 Deltaproteobacteria bacterium | reverse complement strand
CCGCAGTCACCCTCTTGATCTCGCTGGGCTTGCCCATGATCTTGCGAGCGGTGTGCGAGAGCACCTCGAGCTCGTTCGGCACCGGCGCAATCGCACGAGGTGGGGGCGCACGAAAAACCTTGGGCTCCTTGCTCAGGTCGAGCAGGACGCTCAGCATGTCGGCGCCGGAAACGCCGTCAATCGCGGCGTGGTGCACCTTGTTGATCACCGCGACCGAGCCGGGCGGCACCTGAGGAATCTGGTCGAGCCCTTCGACCAGCGTCATCTCCCAAAGAGGCCGGCTACGGTCGAGAGGCACGCTGAAGATCCTGGCGGCAAGCCCACGCAGCTCTTTCCAGCTTCCGGGGCTCGGAAGAGCCACGTGCTGCAAATGCATGTCGAGGTTGAAGGCGGGGTCCTCCACCCAGTAAGGCTTGCCGATTCCGAACGGCACCATGACCAGGCGTTGCCGCAGCCGTGGCACTAGATGAACACGCGCGGCCATCGTCTCGCGAAAGCTGTCGAAGTTCATCGACCCCTCGAACACCAGGACGCTCCCGACGTGCATCGGTTGATGGGCGTCCTCGAGATAGAGGAATGAAGAATCGAGTCCGGTTAGAGGTTGCATCAGACGGGTAGCCTACACCCGGAGGAGTGCTGATCTCCAGTGCTTCTCAAGACTCGTCAAAAGTGCGGCCAAGGTCCTTCAAAAGGCGCTTTTGCTCACGAGACAAGCGCTTGGGCACCTCGACCGCGACCACGCAAACCAGGTCACCACGCCCGCGGCCATGGAGACGCGGTACTCCTCCGCCGCGAACGATCAAGGTCTCGCCGGGTTGAGTGCCGGAGGGGACTTTGATGGTTTGCATTGCGTCTTCGTCCTCTTCGAGCGCGGGCACCTCGACCTTGGCGCCAAGAGCCGCCTGCGGAAACGTCACGTCGAGGCGGTGCACGAGGTCGAAGCCCTCCCGCTGGAAGTTCTCGTCCGGCTCGACGTGCACGGTCACGTAGAGGTCACCAGCCGGTCCGCCGCGCACGCCCTCCTGACCTCGGCCGCTCAAACGAAGGCTCTGACCGGTGTCGACCCCGCCCGGGATCGTGAGCTTCACGACACGTTCGACGTCGACTTGGCCGCCGCCGGCGCACTCCTCGCATGCTTCCTTGGCCCGCGACCCTCGCCCCTGACAGGTCGGGCACGTGGTGGTCATCACGAACGCGCCTTGCGCGCGCGCAACCTGGCCGCGCCCTCCGCAGGTTGCGCAGCCCTCGAGCTCGCCGTTCTTTGCGCCGGTCCCACTGCAAGCTTCGCAGGGCGACGGGTGCGAAAGGTCGACCTCACGCTCGGCGCCGAACGCCGCCTCGCGAAGCGACAAGCTCACGTCGGTACGGATGTCTGCACCGCGTGCCGGCCCATTCGGATCACGGCGCTGCCGGCCGAACCCTCCGAAGCCAAAACCCCCTCCTCCGCCGAAGAGATCTCCAAAGATGTCTTGGAACTGACTGAATACGTCGCCGATGTCGCCGAACCCCGGCCCGCCAGCACCGCCCAAACCCGCGTGCCCGAACCGATCGTACACCTGCCGCTTCTGCGGGTCGCTCAGGACGGCGTACGCCTCGGCGCACACTTTGAATGTTTCCTCCGCTTCGGGGTTGTCCGGGTTGCGATCGGGATGGTGCTCGAGGGCCTTCTTGCGATAGGCCTTTTTGAGCTCGACCGTCGTAACTTCGCGGTGGACTTCGAGAACTTCGTAGTAATCAGGCTTGGACATCACGACTGCATGCTGTTGGGCGCGTGCAACATAAGTATGCTGGCTCCCCGGTCAAGCTCCGACCGTAGACCCAAGGAAAAGGGCGGTTACGGCTCAATCCTCGGAGCCAGCCTGCTCGGCGGCTCGGCTCAGCACATCGCTCACCAGGGCTTCGGGCAGCTCCCCTCCGCGCTGAAACGCGCGCATGTGCAGGATCGGCTCGCCGCCGAGATCGGCAACCGTCCGTCCCCGGATCTCCTGCACGTACTTGCGCGGCTCGAAGGGAACCAGGTTGGAGAGAGGATCGGCGTCGACGCGCTCGAGGAGCCCGAACAACGCATGAAGCGAGTTCATCTTCATGTATGGGCAGGTCGCGCAGCCGCCTGCCGTGGAGCAGCCCTCACCTCCTGCAACGCCCGGCACGACCCCGAGCCCGCTCTGCTCGTCTTGCGCGATCGCTTCGCCAGCAACTGGAAAGATGATCTCGGCCGACAGCTCAGCGCCGCCCTCGGAGGCGTAGTCTCTGAGCTGCGCCTGCACCTGCCGGACGATCGGGGTGATCATGCCAGCCTCCGTGCCGAGGATGAATCTCAGATTGGCCTGGTCGCCGCGCGCGATCGCCTCATCGATTTTGCCCAAAACGAACGCCAGGATGTTCGACGTCGAGCCAACGACCCCATTTCCTTTGCTCTGCGCTTGCAAGCCGAGCTCGAACATCTCGCCGGGCACCTCCAGATGTGCGGTGACGAAAACATCGGGATAGCTCTGCCGGACCCGCTCGACGACCTCACGGCCGAACATGTGGTGGACGATGCAGGTCCCCTGCTCGAAGTAGTGAAATCGGGGCAACAACGAGCGAACCGAGGCTTGATCGTGCGCCGGATGCAGATGGCGAATCTGCTCGTCGGGCATCTCGGCGAGGCTCTGGAACATGTGCGCGAGGTTATCGCCCATGTAGGTGTCCGGCCCGAACCAGATGTGGACGTCCGGGATCTGCGCTGCGGCCTGCAGGACCGTCCGCACGACATTCGAGGACGTGCAGGTGATCGTGGGCACAATCGCCTGGGCCTTTGCTTTGGTGACCAGGCTGGTGTTGATGTAGACCACGTGCAGCGAGCGCGGTGTCTCCGCCGCCTCCGCGAGGTACGCGCCATACGCCGGAGCCTCTGCGGACTCGGCCAATGAACAGCCGATCGGATCCGTCGCGACCCGGTAGACCGGGATGTGCGCATACCCCGACGCATCCAGCATCGCGCGGACGTTCTCGCTCATGAAGTCGACACCCAGAACGGCAATCGTGCGAACGCCCTGCTCGGCCATTGCAATCGCGCGGTCGGCCATCGCAAGCGAATCGGACACGTGGATGTGCGGCCAATCGCAGGCGGAGAGCACACCCTGCAGCTCCGGGTCCATGTAGAAGTGAGCCACGACGCCGGCGTTCTTCTCGCGGAGCAGTGCGGTCAGCCGCGCGACGAGCTCCGGGTCCGGCTTCAGAAAAGCGGCCTGGGCCTCGGCGAACGCGCCCTGAGGGATCAGCGCGTCAGCTGTAATTCGTAGCGATGGAAACACCGGCAGGGTCATCTGCGACCAGCTCCAAAAAGCGGAGTATACCTCCTGCCCGGCGCCCCGCATGTCAAGCGAACTTACATCGACTTCGGTCTACATCCACTTCCCCTGGTGCGCGCGAAAGTGCCCCTACTGCGACTTCGCGACCGAGCCGATCCGCGCAAAAGCCTTGCCCCACGAAGAGTACGCCGACGCTGTGCTGCGTGAGCTCGACGCTCGCGCCCCGGATCTGCAGGGGCGCGCGCTCAAGTCGATCTTCTTCGGTGGTGGGACGCCATCGCTCTGGGGACCGAACGCTTTGCGGCGAACGCTCCGGGGAATCACCGGCGCGTTCGACCGCGTGGACGACGATCTGGAGGTCACCGTGGAATGCAACCCAAGCTCGCTGACGCAGGAGAACGCAGCTCTCCTTCGCGAAGCCGGCGTAGGCCGCCTGTCGATCGGTGTGCAGTCGTTGCGCGATCCACATTTGCGCTTTCTCGGAAGGCTGCACGACTCGGAGCGGGCGGTGGCCGCGCTCGAAGAGGCGACCCGGGAGATGCCCCGAGTGAGCGGGGACCTGATGTTCGGGATGCCGGGCCAGACGCTCGAGGAGCTCGGAGAGGACATCGCGCGCATCGCCGAGACAGGAGTTCGCCACGTGTCCGCGTACGCCCTCACAATCGAGGAGAAGACCATGTTCGGCTCACTGCACCGCGCCGGGAAGCTTCGGGTCGCCCCCGAGGAGCAGTATGCGGATCTGTTCGAGTATGCCGAGCAGTGCTTCACGGACCTCGGGTGGACGCACTACGAGGTGTCGAACTACGCGACCGAGGGAGAGGAGTCTCGCCACAATCTTCACTATTGGCGGGGCGGCGCTTATGTGGGGCTCGGCGCCGCGGCCGTCGGCTGTCTCGATCACGGGCAGGGGCGCGCGACCCGATGGCGGAATGACCCCAACCCCCAGCGGTACCTCGCGCAACGAACGCTCGAAGCGGAAGTCGAGGAGCTGGGTCCCAAAGAGATCATTCGTGAGGCGTTGATGCTCGGGCTGCGCACTGTCGACGGCATGAATCTGAGCGAGACAGAAATGAGAGCTGGCAGGGACCCGCAGGCTGGCCGCGAGCGGGAGATCGAACGCGCCATCGAAACTGGTAACCTGGAGCAGGTCGGAGGCTGGCTCCGCGTTCCGCAGGACCGCTGGCTGAAACTTGACGGCATTGTGCGAGACTTGTTCTAGAGTGCGGACCGGTGAAGCTCGATTTTGAAGAAGTCTCGGTCGCTGGCCTGACCAAGTCATACGGGCCGACGCTCGCGCTGGCCGGCGTGGACCTGAGCTTCAGCGCCGGGAGCGTCACCGTCATCCAGGGCTCGAACGGCTCAGGCAAGTCGACGCTGCTCTGGCTTCTCGCGATGCTCGCATACCCGACGCGAGGAGAGATCCGGTACGGGAAGTATGGTGTCTCGCGCGCCGATGGCCTCCGGGGTCGCATTGGCTTCGTCGCACACCAGCTGCAGCTCTACCCTGGCCTCAGTGGTCATGAGAATCTCCTCCTCGCTGCCAAGCTGCAAAGCATCCCCTACGCGGAGAAGCGCGCCACCGATCTCTGCGAAGCCCTCTCCCTCGGCGAGTACTGGGATAGGCCTGTGCGTACCTATTCCCGGGGGCAAGCGCAGCGCGTGTCGATCGCGCGCGCGCTGCTCCACGAGCCTCGTCTACTGCTGATGGACGAGCCCGCAACCGGCCTCGATGTGAAGTCCACCGCGTCGGTCGTCGGGCTGATCGAGCAAGAGAAACAAGAAGGTGCGATCGTGATCGTCGTGACACACGAAGCGAAGTTCGCGAGCCAGGTGGCCGACCGCGTGCTTCACATGGACCGGGGTCGCATCGTGGAGCCCGAAGCATGAGCACGCTTCGCGCCGCATTGTTGGTCGCGCTCAAGGACCTGCAGCTCGAGGTCCGCACGAAGGAGATCCTCACCTCTACCGGGCTCTTCGCCGTCCTGGTCGTGACCCTGGGCTCGCTCGCGTTCTACACCGACCCGGTGAGCTCGCCGAACGTCGCCCCGGGCGTGCTCTGGATCTCGATCCTCTTCTGCGGAATTCTCCTAATCGGCCGAAGCTGGGCGTTGGAGCGCGAGAACGACGCCGTGTTTGCGCTGCTGCTGGCGCCGATTCCGCGTGCGTCCATCTACATCGGCAAGACGATCAGCGCCCTGGTCCTGCTCTTCGTGATCGAGCTCTTGCTCGTCCCGCTGTGCTTGATCTTCTTCCAGATCGAGGCGAGCGGCATCATGCTGCCGCTCCTCGCACTGATCTTCCTCGGCTCGGTCGGGTTCGTGTCGACCGCCTCGCT
Source organism: Deltaproteobacteria bacterium (assembly GCA_041821485.1). Lineage (GTDB taxonomy): Bacteria > Myxococcota_A > Polyangia > Polyangiales > Houyiibacteriaceae > SG8-38. Next base: position 20,369 of record JBGUEF010000010.1, on the reverse strand, counting down.
ATTCTCCGCCGTGGGGATCCGCACCCGGGCCCGTGATCTGATGCTCAGCGTGCTGGTCTTCCCATTGGTCGCTCCTGCCCTCCTCGCGTCCGCCGTTGCAACACGCGAGCTCTTCGGTGGGGCCACGACCGCCGAGATCCTCGGTTGGATGCGCATCCTCACGGCCTTCGACCTCCTATTCGTCGGCTTCGGCGTCTGGGTGTCACGCCATCTCCTGTCGGAGACCTGAGCCCTCAGCGATAGGCGCGAATCAGATCCAGCGCGACGGGGTCCGACCAGTCGAGCGCGCCGTCGAACCGAAAGCGCACGACGCCGTTGGCGTCGATGATCCAGGTCTCGGGGAAGAGGTTGGTGCCAAACTGCTCCGTCACGACCTTGCGCTCCACATCGAGGAGGCTCGTGATGCGCGAGGTCCGGGGGATGATCGTCTGCGCTTCTTCCCAGCTGCGGTCGGTCGAGATGGCAACGACCTCGACGTCGCCCCAGTCCTCGACGATCTCGGCAAGAAGCTCGATGGTTGGCATCTCCTGGATGCAGGGCCGGCAGGTCACCGTCCAGAAGTTCATCACGATGACCTTGCCTCGCTGCTCGGACATCTTCCATTCACCGCCTCCCTGCTCGGGAAGGGTGAAGTCGGGAGCGCGGAGCGAGGCGCCAAGGTAGTGGGGAACGCCACCTTGGCCGTCCATCAGCTGCTCGAAGCGAGCGTTGCCGAGGAGCGCCCTGAACGGAGCCTCGCGCGAGCGTGCGCGGGCATCCGCCACGGCGCCCGTGAAGATGAAGATCAGAGGAAATGCAATCGCGGCCACGATGATGGTGGCGATGAGCTCACGTCGGGACACGCCGGTGCCTTAGCGCTTTCCGAGGCCGAGTGAAAGTGGATCGCCGATCTCCGGAGGCCGCACCTTTTCTCCGCCTATAAGGACATACACCCCGTCTTCGTCCTCGCGGATCGAGTCGCTCATTTTGCTGACGGCATGGTTGTCGAACCGGGCTGGGCATCGGCCCTCACGAACGACGCACCAGAGCGCGCCCTCGGGTCCCTGGCGGAGCGAGGCCGGATCGAGCCGCTCCCGAAGGTCCCCGGAAAGGAGTAAACCGACCCCGTCGGCGGCCAGCTCGACGTCCTTCACGAAATACGCGGGCCCCTCGATTTCGACGTACGCCCAGTTGATCGAGTTGCTCAGGCAGAAACGTCCATCTTCGGCGCGGTCGACCCAGCTATCGAAAGAACGCGTCAGGTTCGGATGCTCGATCGGGTCCTGTCCGTTGAACCAGCGGCCGCGCGCGTCGCGGCGAATCTCGGTCTCCCGGGTGCGGCCTTGAAGAAACTGCGCTGGGTCCATCAGGTCTTGCAGACTACAATGGGGTTCGATGGTGAGAAAGAGCCGAAAGCTCGTGGTGGTATCGAACCGCGGCCCGTATCGGCACGAAGCCACCCGGGGACGAGAACGTTGGGTCCGCGCAGCCGGTGGCTTGGTGACCGCACTCGACCCGGTGCTGCAGAAGCGCGGCGGCGTCTGGGTGAGCGCGAAGCCCGCCAAAGACTTCGACTCGGTCACGGTTCCAGCGCCCCATCTTGCATATGACCTCGCGCACGTCTCGCTCAAGCGGGCCGAGCAGCGCGGGTTCTACGAGGGTCTTTCCAACTCGGTGCTCTGGCCCTTGCTCCATGGCTTCGAGCCGACGATGCAAGTTGGCGAGGCGCCCTGGTCGAGCTACGTGAACGCCAATCAGGGGTTCGCCGACACCACCCTATCGACGAGCGGGGCAAGCGACCTGATTTGGGTCCAGGACTACCACCTCATGCTCGTGCCAGGCATGGTGCGGGCGAAGCGCCCCAAGGCTCGAATCGGATGGTTCTGCCACATCCCTTGGCCTCCGCCGGACACGTTCGGCATCCTGCCGTGGCGCGAGGAGGTCCTCGAAGGGCTGCTCGGAGCCGACATCCTCGGGTTCCATCTTCCCGAGTACGCCGAGCACTTCCGCCAGTGCGTCGAGCGCTTCACCGCCCACAGGGTCTCGCGTGGCATGATCCAGTATCGCGGCCGGAAGGTGAAAACGATCGCTGCCCCAATCGGGATCCCGGTCGACGATCTACAGGCGCTCGCGATCGACCCGGACGTCGGGCGTGAGGTTGAACGAATCCGTCAAACGATGGGGAACCGCCGGCTGATCCTCGGCGTGGACCGCCTCGACTACACCAAGGGGATTCCCGAACGGCTGGCTGCCTTCGAACGCCTGCTTCGCCGCGACAAATCCGCACGTACCCAGTACGCGCTGATCCAAGTCATGGTGCCGAGCCGCACCGACGTGAAAGCCTACGCCGACCTCAAGAAAGAGATCGACCGCATGGTGGGTGACATCAACGGGCGCTACGCAGAGACCGGCCGCGTTCCGATTCACTACCTCTATCGCAACCTGAGCCAACGAGCGCTTTTCGCACATTACCGCGCCGCCGACGTCGCCTTGGTGACACCGCTGCGCGACGGCATGAACCTCGTGGCGCACGAGTACGCCGCGGCTCGAACCGACGAAGATGGCGTGCTGATCCTGAGCGAGTTCGCGGGTGCAGCAAAGCACCTCAAGGGTGCTGTGCTCGTCAATCCCTACGACGTCGAAGCGACCACCAACGCCATTCATCGCGCGCTCACCATGAAGACCTCCGAAAAGCGCAAACGGATGCGCTCCATGCGCGCCGAGGTCATGCGCCTCGACGTGCACCGTTGGGCTGATGGCTACCTCGCCGCACTGGAGGGCCGGTGAGCCACGTCGGGTCGCTCCTCGAAACGCTTCTGCGGCTCGAGCGACCCCTGCTCGTGGCGCTCGACGTCGACGGTACGCTCTCGCCAATCGTGCGCGATCCCGACCTCGCGGAGATCCCCGAGCCAACTCGCGCAGTCCTGGCCGCGCTAGCCGGCGCGCCCACGGTGGAGCTGGCGCTGATCACTGGCCGCGACCTGGGCTCGCTTTCGCGGATGGAGCAGCTCGACGGGGTATGGCGCGCGGTCGAGCACGGCCGAGTGGTCTTGGCCCCTGGGCAAACACCTTCGCGACCCGAGCTCACCACCGAGCAACGAGAGGCGCTCGATCGATTCCGGCAGTGGACGGACACCCATGCGCGCGACGCTTTCATCGAATACAAGCCCCAGGCAGTCGCGGTGCACGTCCGGGGAGTCGCCTCGAGTGACCCAGACCGCGCTGACCAACTCCTTCGAGAAGCAGACGAGCTCGCGCAGAGCCTCGGTCTGCACGTGCGGCGCGGGAAAGCATTGCGCGAAGCCGAAGCCGTACGTCACGACAAGGGAAGCGCGCTTCGGGAGATCTTCGAGCGTTCCGGGGCAAGGTCTGTTTTCTTCGCGGGCGATGATCTCACCGACTTCCCTGCGATCGAATTCGCAGCGGAACATGGCGTCGGTGCGTTCGTTTGCTCGGAGGAGCAACAGGGCACTCCGTCCGCGTCAGCTGTGTTGCTCCGGAACGTGGACGAGGTCAGCTCGCTCCTTTCACAATTGTTGCAGCGCATCGCGGAGTGACCGGTGGCGCGGCCATCGTCTCGTGGTAGAGGCCCGGCATGTTGGAGCGAGAGATCGCAGAGGCCGCCCGCATCGCGCGGCAGGCCGGCGAAATCTTGATGGAGGTCTACGCGACGGACTTCCGCGTCGCCTACAAAGCCGAAGCCGACCCTGTGACCGAGGCCGACACCAAAGCCAACGCGTACATCGTCCATGAGCTCCGCAAGGCCTTTCCCGGCGACGGCATCGTCGCAGAGGAAACCGAAGACTGGAGCGACGCGCTCGAGGGCGGGCGCTGCTGGTACGTCGACCCGCTCGACGGCACCAAGGAGTTCGTGGCGAGAAACGGTGAGTTCTCCGTCATGCTCGGATTGGCCATCGATGGCGTCGCCACAGCCGGAGTCGTGTACCGACCGGACAACGACAAGCTCTACGCCGGTGTCGTCGGAGACGGGGCCTACCTCGAGGAGCGTGGTGTGCGGAGTGTGTTGAGGGTGAGCACTGTCGCCAACCCCGCCGATTTGAAGCTCGTGGTGTCTCGCTCGCACCGCAACCGAGCGGTCGGCGAGGTCGTCAGCCGACTTGGAATCAAGCAGGAAACGACCAGCGGCTCGGTAGGGCTCAAGGCCGGTCTCATCGCTGAGGGCAAGGTCGACCTCTATGTGCACATTGCTGACAAGTCGAGCATGTGGGACGCGTGCGGGCCGGAGGCGGTCCTCAAGGCGGCGGGCGGACGCTTCACGGATTTGGCGGGAAACCCATACCGGTACAGCGGCGCGGACATGCGCAACCGCAAGGGCATCCTCGCGTGCAACGAGGCCGCATACGATGCGGTGCTCCCGGTCGCACGCGAAGCGGCCAAGGCGGCGGGGCTCATCGACTGAAGGACTCAGATGGCACCGGTAGATTGGCGACAGGCTTGGAAGGCGGGGGTCACCCCATGGGACGCGGGCGCTTCTCCGCCCGCCCTCCGGGGTTTGCTCGATCGTGGCGCCGTGCCCGGCGGTCGCGTTCTCGTTCCCGGCTGCGGCACCGGGTACGACCTGGCCACGCTTGCCAGAGAGGATCGAGAGGTCGTCGGCATCGACCTTTCTGACGACGCGCGCACGGCATTCCTGGCCGAGCATCCGAGTCTTCCGGGGAGCGTCGTCTACGAAGTGACCGATTTCTTCTCCTATGCGCCGGCACGCGGTTTCGATTTTGTCTGGGACTACACCTTCTTCTGCGCACTCGATCCGGACCAACGGAGCGCGTGGAGCCAGACCATGAAGCGCCTCGTCGAGCCGGCCGGTGTGCTCGCCACCCTGCTCTTCCCGTTCGAAGACCCAATCTCCGACAGGGCAGGCCCTCCGTGGCCCATCAACACGGAGATGGTGCGCGGCTACGTGGAAGATGCATTCGAAGAGCTCGACACCGCCGAGGTGGAGCACACGCACCCGGGGCGCGAAGGCAAAGAGCGCCTAGCGCTGTGGCGGCGTCGCGAGCCTTAATCGAGGTCGGGTAGCGGAATCGAGGACGACCGCCACTTCACCTCGGAGAAACCAAGTCGGTAGTCAGCCTTCCCACCTTCCTCTCGAACTCCGATCCATATCTGAGTCGTGCCCATGGGAAAATCGGAACGGAGCATCGGGTCTTTCGTGCCGTTGCGGTTGTCGTTGCACAGCACCGTGCCGTCGGGCGTTCGCGCGACGAGCAGCACGTCCGAACGCGAACGCCCCAGCACGTGCAGCTTGAAAAAGGCGGTGTCCGCGTCGAGTAGATAGTCCGGAGTCTTGGACACCCACCCCTTGCACTTGCGGTGAATCGACTTGGCCCGGATCTCCCCGATGGCTGTGCCACCCACCACCCTCGGGTCGGGGCTGAACCCGGCATGAAGAGGCACGACGCCAAAACGGGAGGGCGAGCGCTCGTAAGGATCCGGCGCTTCCACGAGCTCGGGGGCATGCTGGAACTCAGGCGGCTCGGCCATCGGTTCCTTGTCGGTGCACCCGGTAAGCGCCGCCAACAAAGCCACGGCCGTGCTCGCGGCCGCCCGATATGTGCTCGAAGCCACCAGCATGTCAGCCGTTCTAAGCGTGGCTCCGCTAGCCTTCAGCAGCGCTCGCGGGTTCGCCAGGCGGCACGGTGTCGCGCGTCGCGCCTTTGATGACCTTCTGTGCCAGCGTCGCCAGGCTTCGCGCGCCGCTTTTCTTGAGAAGCGACCGAATCTGCGCCTTGACCGTATTCTCCGCCACGCCAAGCGCGTCGGCGAGCTCTTTGCGAGAAAGGCCGTCGACCGAAAGCGTCAAGAGCTCGGTCTCGCGGCGGGTGAGCTTCAGCTGCCGGGCCAGGTGCTCGATACGCTGACCGATCGCCGCGTCGTCCACCCGCTCCTGCGCGAGCGCCCGCTGGATGAACGGATTGAGGTTGTCCGCAGAAGCGGGCTTGCAGACGTACTCGCCTCGCATCGTCTGAACTTTGTTGACTACATCACGATTGAGCTCACCGGTCAGAACCAGCACAGGAAGCTCACCATGGATCTGCCGGATCTCTGCGAGGAGATCCAAGCCGTATCCGTCAGGCAGAATCAGGTCCAAGACGACGCCAGTCCATTCGGGCTGGTTCTCCAGCTGGTCGCGGGCCGCCGCCATGCTGTGCACGACTTCGCAGGGTCCGTGACGCCCGAATGTACGAGCAAGAGTCCGAGCAAGAGTCGGCTCGTCCTCAACAATTAGAAACCCTCCCGGCATGCGGCGTAAGCTACCCCAGTTGACCCGTCCGGTGGTACCGATTCCAGCCGGACTGCGTTTTTTTTAACCCTAATCGGTCCTAGATGGTGCTGCAGAGACCGAAATCATCAATAATTTCTTAGATTTCGCCAGCGAGCCGACGGAGTGAGCCGACGGAGGCGATCTCAGCCAGCGGGGCGAGAATTGGCAATCACTTGACGCGAGGCGGCGTCACCTCTTGAATGCACTGGGGATATGTACGCGGTCGTGATCACGGATGAGCGGGGCGTTCAGCGGACGCTCGATTTTTCGAAGCCCGAGCTGACCGTCGGACGCGTCCAAGGCAACGACATCGTCCTTTCGAAACGCAATGTTTCTAAGCAGCACGCTCGATTGACTCTAAAGGGCGACCAAGCGGTCGTCGTCGACCTCAACAGCACCAACGGAACCTGGGTCAATGGTCGCAAGATCAACTCGCCGCAGTCGTTAAAGCAGGGCGACAAGATCTACATCGCCGACTTCATCATCACGCTGCACCCTGCGAACAGCGGCTCGGAGCGAGCAAGCTCCGCCCCACGTGTTTCGGAACCGCCGCCGCTGCCCGCCAAGCAACCAATGCCAGCGCAGAGCTCGATGCCGGCCGACCGCCCGATGCCGGCCGAGAGCTCCATACCGGCGCAAAGCTCGATGCCGGTCCGGCGTTCGATGGGCACGCGCCGCCCGATGCCCTCGGACTCCAGAACGCCGAGGCCAAACGATCCCAGAGCGACGAGCATGCCGCCGCGGATCGAACGCCGGGAGACGGGCGAGGCGCAGCTTCCCGCCAAGACCGAGACCGGGATTCCGGTCGCCGACCCGCTTAGCTCCCTGTTGAGCCGCCTGGCCCAGCGGATGGACATCGAGAACGTCGACCCGGCCTCAATCAAGAATCAGGAACGCTGGTCGGCCGCGCGCGCCGCAATCGCCGAAACGTTCCTCTCGATGCAGACCGACGGCTCGGTGAACGCTGAGATCGACATGCGTCAGGTCGCGCACATTGCGCTGCACGAAGCGGTGGGCTTGGGGGCGCTCGATGACGTTCTGTCCGACGAGTCGGTCCGTACCGTCGTGGTGAACGGCCCCTCGCACGTGTTCGTCGACAGGGGCGAAGGTCTCGAAGCAGCATCGCTGAAGTTCTCCTCCGACCGCGCACTGCGCCGGGTGGCGCGGCGACTCGCTGCCGAGAGCGGCCAAGTGCTCGAAGCGCAAAGCGTTCTTCATGGACGGCTCTCGTTCGGTCCGAGGCTGACCATCATGCAGCCGCCTCTCGTGATGAAGGGTCCCGTGATCGAGATCCGCGTTCGCAGCGGCAAGTCGCTCGAGCAACTGGCCGAGACGGGCTGGATGAGCATGGACGCCGCCACATATTTGGCGAAGGCCGTCGCCGAGTGCCGCAACATCGTCGTCGCGGGTCCCCGCGGCTCTGGCGTGAGCGAGGTGATGTCGGCCCTCGCGCGCGAGCTGCCCAAAACAGAGAATACAGTCGCGATCGAGGCAGTCCCCGATCTCGACATCGACCGGGACCGCATGATCTCGTTGACCGCCGCCGATTCAGGCATCTCGCTCGGCGAAGCGATCGGGCACGGGACACGCCTACAGGCGGAGCACCTCGTCATCAATGATCTCTCCGGTGCCGACACGATGACCGCGCTGGCCGCGGTGCTCGGATGCGAGCCGGGGCATTTGCTCGGGGTGCATTGCTGGAGCACCAAGGACGCCATCGAAGGGCTCATGCTGGCCGCGGGATGCGGCGGAGCGGAACGCGCTTGCGTCGCGCAGCTCGTTGGGAGCGCGGTCGATCTCGTCATTTCGATGCAGCGTGGGCCGGAGGGTCAGCGCGTGGCGGGGATCTTGGAGATCCAAGGTCACGAAGCCGGCGATGTGAGCTACCAGTCCGTCCCTTTCTGAGTCGCTACGCTCAGGCGCCCTTGCTCATCATGGCGAGCGGCGTCGCGCTGACACCGGGTGCTGGATATGCCGGACGGGCGAAGTAGTAGCCCTGGCCGAAGTCAGCGCCGCAGTCGACTACGACTTTCATCTCGGTTTCCTGCTCGATGCCTTCAGCGACCACGAGCGCCCCGAGCTCGTGGCAGAGCCGAACCATGTGGCGAACCAAGACCTGCGCGCGGCGGTCATCGGCAAGATCTGCAACCAGCGTCCGATCGAGCTTTACGACCTCCGGCTTGAGGTCGACGATATACTTCAAGTTCGAATAGCCGGCCCCGAGATCATCGACCGCAAGCGACACGCCTTTGCCGCGGATCTCGCGAAGGACGCTGTGGCAGTAGGCAAAGTGAGTCAGCGGAACCGACTCGGTCACCTCGAGATAGATCGGCTGGCCATGTGTGAAGATCGGATCGTCTGGCTGAACGAGCCACGACTCGTCGAACTCGTTCGGGTGCACATTGAGGAACAGCGGCTTCTCGGTGCAATGGGCCGTGGCGAGCTCGCGAATCGAGCGGCCGAGCGCGCCGACGTATCCGGATTTGATTGCCTCGTCGAAGAGCTGCGGCGGATTGGTCCAGTGCGGCGAATCACTGCGGACGAGCGCTTCGTACGCGAAGGGCTCCATCGTGCTGAGGGATACGATCGGCTGATACACGACGCTGAGGTCGCCGCGGGCGAGCACGCCCGGAAGGCCCCGCGGGCTGCGGACGCGCGGAATACCCGATCGTCGCCGCTGCATCGCTTCGAGCCAGTTTCCGAAGTTCGTCACGGTTTCCCCACCACGGTAAGTTTACAATATCACAGCCCCGGACTGGTACCCCAATTTAGGGGCTCCTAGCGCTCCTCGGGGCGCTCTGGTATGCCCGGCAGCAATGAGCAGCGCACTATCGATAGGCCCGGCACAGGAAAGCCCCATCGGAACGACTCTAGAACGGCACCTGCTCGACCGCCAGCGCCGCATGCCGGAAGCCACGGGCGATTTCACAGGGCTTTTCCAGCAGATTAGCCTGGCCGCCAAAATCATAGGCAGCCGCGTCAGCAAAGCCGGGCTCTCGGGCATCCTCGGACGCACGGGAACGACGAACGTTCAGGGCGAGCAGGTTCAGAAGCTCGACGACTTCGCCAACAGCGTGATCGTGAGCACCGTCGAGGCGGGCGGGCACGTCTGCGTGATGGGAAGTGAAGAGGTCGAGGAGCCGATTCAAATCCCTTCGGAGTATCCGCAGGGGAAGTACGTGCTTCAGTTCGACCCTCTCGACGGCTCGGGAAACATCGACATCAACGCGTCGATCGGCACCATCTTTTCGATCCATCGTCGCCTCACGCCGGATGGACAGCCCGGAACCCTAAAGGACCTGTTGCAGCCCGGCACCGACATCGTGGCTGCGGGCTACGTGATCTACGGGTCGTCGAACATGCTGGTGTACTCGACCGGTGACCAGGTCGATGGGTTCACGTACGACCCGGGTGTCGGCGAGTTTTTCCTGTCGCACCCGAGAATCAAGATCCCCCAGCGGGGCGTCATCTATTCGATCAACGAGGGCAACTACCACAAGTGGTCTGAAAGCATTCAGAACTGGGTCGACTGGATCAAGGCGCCCGCCGCGGACAAGAAGGCCTACGGCCTACGCTACATCGGCGCGATGGTCGCCGACCTGCACCGGACGCTGCTGCGCGGCGGGATCTTTGTGTACCCGGCAGACTCGAAGAACAAGCAGGGCAAGCTTCGGCTTCTCTACGAAGCGTCTCCCATGGCGTTCCTCGTCGAGGCGGCCGGCGGCACCGCTTCGGACGGAGCGCGCAGGATCCTCACGCTCCAGCCTGAAGAGCTCCATCAGCGCACACCGGTGTTCATGGGCAGCCCTGACGACGTCGCCGATGCCCTGCGATTCGCTGGCTCCTGAGCCCCTCAGAGCTTAGGCGTCATTTGGAATGGGGCTTCGGTTCGCACGCAGCCGTTTCTCGGCTTCGGGAACTTCCACGTCTTGGCGACGCGCTTCACGCAGTTGTACACCTGGCGGTCGTTCAGCGTCCCGTCCACGGAGACGGCTTTCACCGTGCCGTCCGATCCGATGGTGAGCAGAACCTTCATCGAGCCCTGGAGCAGGTTATCGTCTTTCAGGCGCCGCTCGTAGCAAGTCTGGACTTGCTTGCTCGGCTGTCCCCTGATGACGCTCTGGATCTCCGCCGCCGCAAGGGTGCCGCGGCAGTCCCAATCCTCGGGCCCGGTCTGTGACGGGCGACTGGGCTTCGCGACCGGCTCGTCGACCTCGCTATCGTCGGGCCCGGCATCCTCTTCGGGGATCTCGATTCGGCGGCGAACTGTTCCCTCGCGGGCACCTCGGGTGCAGGTTCGACGACCTCAGCCGGAGGCTCCGGGTCGTCGCTCCTGAGAAAGAACCAAAGGCCGCCCGCCGCCAGCAAGAGGAGCAGGGCGAGCAGGCCGTACTTGCCATCGTTCTTCTTCAGCGGCGGCAGGCTCGAGAACTTGGTCACATCCCCCTCACTTTCCCCAGGTCGCGGCACGCGGCGCAGCGGAGGCCGGAGTGTAGAATCCTTGGCGGATCAAGCCAACTCCTGAGCGGCGCGGAGGCTCCAATAACCGCAGTTTGCCGCGGGCCGAGGTCTCCTCTATGGTTCGGCCTCTTTAATGGCAATTGGCGATGATTGATAAGTTCAAAGGGTTCTTTCTCGTTCTTCTCGTAGTGCTGCTTTCGGCGGTGTTTGCCCTGCAATTTGGGGGTGGCCAGGCTGAGGGGTGCGCAGCGGGCGGCAGTACGTATCTCGCGCGCGTCTACGATCAGACGCTCAGCAAAGGTGACTTCGAGGCGGCTTACGCGGTCGCCAACTTCGGGCGGCTCCCGGAGGAGACACAGCGCTCGATGCGGCTACCGCAACTGGTGCTCGATGGCCTCATCGACCGTACCTTGTTGGCGCGTGAGGCCCGCAAGGTGGGCTTCCAGGTCAACCAGGACGAAGTCATGTCGCGGTTCGTGAACGAGGGCATCATTCTTCTTTCGCTAGGGGTGGGAGCGCCGCCGATGCTTCCTCAGGGAGAGATTCCCGTGTCATTCACCGACAAGGAAGGCGCCTTCAACAAGGACCTCGCCGAGCGTTACATTCAGAACGGGCTTCGTAGAAGCGTCGGCGAGTTTGCCGATGCACAGGTGGACGAGTACCTGGCGGCGCAGATGCGCGAGCTCATCGCATCATCGGTGAACGTCAGCGAGGCCGAAGTCTGGGACGACTACGTGCGTGAGAACGACAACGCCACGATCAAGTACGTCCGGTTCACGCCCGCCTATTACACCGAGCAGAAGCCGGCGACCTCCGAAGCCGCGCTCACCGCGTGGATCGGCGACAACCAAGACCGCCTCACGGCCGAGTACGAAGCGAACAAGCACCGGTACACCAACCTCGAGAAGCAAGTCCGCGTCAGCCACATCCTCGTCAAGGCAGGCAGCCGCGCGACACCCGAGCAGAACGCCGAGGCAAAGCAACAAGCCGAGGCGTTACAGAAGCGCGCCGCCAAGGGTGAGGATTTCGCCGGCCTCGCGGTCAAGTACAGCGGCGACCCAATCTCCGGGAAAAACGGGGGAGATCTCGGCTTTCTCAAAAAGGGCACCATGCCCGAATCGTTCGACGCGGCCCTGTTCTCGATGGAGGTGGACCAGATCTCCGAGGTCGTCGAGACGCCCTACGGTTTCCACGTGCTCAAGGCGGTGGCCATTCGCGAGGGCGATGTGCCGATCGACGAGGCCAAACGGGAGCTCGCCGAAGGTCTCTACCGCGACGACTGGCTTGATGCCCGCGCGCAAAAAGCAGCTGCAAGCGCGCTCGGCTCTTGGCAACAGAGCGTAGACGACGACGCGGTGGCACGAGAGCTCGAAGCCGCGGCCCAGAAGCGCGGCGAGTCCGCACTGACACCGACCCTAGAAGAGACAGCGGAGTTCGGTCACGCCGACACCCCGGTGCCTGGCCTGTCGACCGCGGCACTGCTCGACGCGGTGTTCGCCTTGCCCGAGGGCACAGCATTCCCAACCGCCCCCGTGAAGATCGGCAGCGAATGGGTGATCTTCCGCCTCATCGACCGGGAGCGCCCGGAGGAGGAGGGTTTCACCGATGCGGTTCGCGCGTCCACACGCGAGGTTCTCCGAACGCTCAAGAAGAAAGAGACTGTCGACCTCTACATTCAGCAACTTCGCGCAAAGGCGACGGCCGACAAGGCCCTGCGCGTCCACGCGCTCCCAGAGCAGGATGGCCGCAGTTAACGGAGTGAATCTCCCCGAGCTGCCTACCGAGTCGTCGACGCTCGGCAACAGACTCCGTGTGCGGCTCGTTCCGTTGCCCCACCTGCAATCTGCGACAGTCTCGTTCTTCGTTCGCGTTGGCTCTCGCTACGAGACTGCTCAGACCAACGGTCTGAGCCATTTTCTCGAGCACATGCTGTATCGCGGCACCGAGGCACACCCTGCTGCGCACGAGCTCAGCCTGGCGATCGAGCGACTTGGGGGAACCCTCGATGCGGCGACGCACGTCGACTTCACGAGCTACGATCTAACGCTGCCAACCGAAACGATCGTCAAGGGCACCGCATTGCTCGCCGAAGTGCTGCGTCACCCACTGTTGACCGAGCTCACCACCGAGAAGCAGATCATTCGCGAAGAGATCCTCGAAGACCTCAACGAGGAAGGAAAACAGATCGACATCGACAACGTGTCGCGGCAGCTGCTCTACCCCGCCCACCCGCTCGGGTTCTCGATCGCGGGGCCCCTCGACAACCTTGATCGCTTCGAAAGCGGCGATTTGCGGCGACATCACATCGAGCACTACGCGGCTCGCAACTCGGTGATCTGCCTGGCGGGCGCGTTCGATCCACAGGAGCTCGGCGACACGATTCGCTCACACTTCGACGGGATGCCAGCCGGTGGCTCCATCGAGCCCCACGCCGTCCCTCGCGACATCGCCCCGAGGCGGTTCTCGTACGTGCATGAGCATGGAAGCCAGACCGATGTGCGGCTCTCCTTTCACACGCCGGGCGTCACGAGCCCCGAAGCGCCGACCCTCCTCTTGTTGGCGCGCGTGCTCGATGATGGCTTGAGCACACGGGTTCATCACACCATCTGCGAGGAGCGGGGGTTGGCGTACGATGCCTTCGCCGGGAACGATGCCTTCGAAGACTGCGGCGTGTTCGATTTCGGGGCTTCGGTCGAGCATAGCAAGATGCCATTGCTCGTCGAAGCCGTCTTTGAGCTGATCGACGAGCTGCGACGGAACCCACCGACCGAAGAGGAAGTCGACAAAGCAAGACGCCGGTACTTGTGGGACCTGCAGACGGTCCGAGATGATCCTGAGGGCACCGCTCACTTCGTTGGGGGCAGCGCGCTGTTTGGCCTTCCTGAACGCATCGGGACGATGGCGGAGCAGGTTGCGAGGGTGTCGCCTGACGACATCCAGCGTGTGGTGCAGCGTTACCTCGACCCGAGCGGCACCTACGTGACGTGCGTGGGTGTGTTGGACGACGCGCTGCTGTCCGACGTGCGCGGCCTCGCGGGGGTCTAGTCGTCGAGGTTCACCCAGTGGGCGCCGCCATCGGGGCCCCACTCCTTCTTCCAAAGCGGCACAGTCTCTTTGATTCGATCGATCGCTTTTCGACACGCGGTGAAAGCATCGTCTCGATGTGCTGCGCTCGCCGCGACGCAGACTGCAACGTCCCCAACGCCGAGCTTTCCAACTCGATGGACCGCGGCGATCCGGACGCCCGCGTGTTCGGCAGCCACGCCTTCGAGCACGCGCTTCATCTCTTTGTGCGCGAGGCTCTCGTGGGCCTCGTAGTCGAGCCGGGCGACCTGTTTGCCGTCGGCGTGATCGCGGACGACTCCATGGAAGATGCAAATGCCTCCCGCTCCTGGGTGCTCCACCGCCTTTCGGACTTCATCGAGTGAGATCTCCCGCTCGCTGACCTGGCAAAGAACGATGGGGGAGCCGCCAGCGACCGGCGGCAACACGTCAACACGATCACCGTCGTGAAGCGGTTGCGATGCGTCGACGAAATCCCCATTGATCGCAAGGCGCATGCGCTCGAGGAAGGCCGCCAGCGAAGGAAAGCGATCAATCACAGCGCTGCGCAGATCGGCCTGCGGGACGATTTCCCCGGCGAACTCGAACGTCGAGCTCTCACATCCGGCGAGCTCCTTGGCGGCGGCGTAATAGTGGACGCTGACTCTCATGGGGTAGAGGAAGCCTAGCAGGCATCGAAATGGGGGCAGCCGCCCCACGCGTGGTAGAGTTCCTGACCGGTGACGGAGTCTGGACTCAAGCTGATCCTGTGGTTGTCCACAGCGAGCCTAATCGTCGCAATGCTGGCAATTCCACAGCCGGTCGACCCTTGGGAGATGCCGAGCCTCCTTCTCGACCGTGCCGCCGTGTCGGACACGATCAGACTCGACGAAACGCTCGCCCTCGGGGCGCTCGACACCGACGAAGCGCAAGCTCTTCGGTCGCTCTTCCTCGATCATGGCCGGTCCGAGGCGAACCCGCCGTACGAGCGAGCCGAGTTCGACGAGCGTCAAGCCGCGATCCACCGCGCCGCCCAGGCGCTCATCGAGAAGCACGGAGCTCCCGCGTTCGAGGCGTTGAGGGCGAGCGCGATCGAGGACTTCGTTCGAGTGTTCGACGATGGCGCCGGTGAAGCGGAGAACGACCACGAAGTCGCCGTGCTCGGAGGCGTGCGCCAGGTTCTCGAACAGTATGGCGCAATCCATCTCGGTGTCCTCGTGGCACCGCCGCTGACCGCTCGAGTGTTCTACAAAGCACGCTGGAACTCGATCCACCGGCGGCCATTCGTCGAGGGTTTCACGCAAACCGAGCTCCAGGCGTATTGGGGCTGGCTGGCGTTGCACGGTTGGGGCAAGCCCCTCGAGGAACGTGAGGACGCTTTGGTGGCGTTTCGTGACGCAGGCGGGTTTGGTACCCAGGAGGCGGCCGCACTTTTTGACGTTCTCGAGGGTAACCCGGAGCGCGCATCGCAGTCATTGGAGCAGCTCTACCAAGCCAGCGGCGAGCTTCGTCTGCGCAATCTCGCGCTTGGCACGCGCCACGCCGCCCTTTTACCGATGGGCTCGCCGTGATAGGACCGTCGGAGTGGACACGGAATTCCGCTTCTCGTAGCCTGAAGGCTCGGATTGAGCGGAAAGAGTCGAGCCTGAAGTGAAAGTCGACCTCAAGAAGAGCCTCTTCATACTTCCCAACCTCTTCACACTGTCCAGTGTGTTGTGTGGCTACTACGCGATCTTGATCCTCTCTGACCAGCCAACGAGCGATGACTTCTATCGTTCCGCCCTCCTCATCGTCTTCGCGCTATTCTTCGACGGGATCGACGGCAGAGTTGCGCGCCTGACCAAGACACAGACAGCCATCGGGGTTCAGCTCGACTCTCTCGCCGACATGATCTCGTTTGGTGTAGCCCCAGCGATCCTCGTCTACCACTGGTCGCTCGCCGAGTTCGGCACGGGCGGGATGCTGATTGGTTTTGTGTTCGTCGCATCGGGCGCCATTCGGCTCGCGCGCTTCAACGTGGCTGCAACCGGGGACGATGGCCGCCCACATGCCCCCGGCAAATACACACAAGGGCTGCCGATCCCTGCCGCGGCCGGCATTCTGATTTCGATCGTGGTTGCCAACACCTTGACCGGAAAGCTCCCGTTTTCGCCGTTTCTGATTTCGGTGCTGGTGGTCACGCTCTCGGTCTTCATGGTGAGCGCAATGCCGTTCCGCTCCTTCAAAGACCTGCAGCTGAACTGGCGAACGGTAATGTTCATCTCAGTAGCGATTGGCGTGACGGTCTGGATCGCTCTGAAGATACACCCTTCAATGGCACTGGTTTGGTTGCTCGCCGCCTACGTGATCATCGGCATCGTCGAGAGCCTGATCGCGCTGATGAACAAGGCCCGCGAAGGCATCCAAAAAGCCGGTGGGCGCTCGCTCTAATCCAGGTCCTTCAATCTAGTGCCGGACCGGCGCGGGTTCTCGTACACGGAAATAATCGGAACCCCATCGTAGCGGAGCACGAAGACCGGCTGCACGGTCCCGTAGGCAACCCATGCCTGATAGTCGACTTCATTGAAGTGTGGCTCGTGGTGCACCAACACGAGATCTGCTGTGCTCATCGACCGAGCAGCGCGGATGTTCGGAGGGATCAGGCCGTCTCTGTGCATCATGGCCCAGGCGCCGTTCGTGGTGTCGCAGATCCACACCGACCCACCCGCTGGAAGCTTTGCGCTGATCCACCCCGCCAGGCTGCCCGTGGTGAAGCCCCAGAACTGTCGATTCATGCCGAGGTCCGCCGCGCCGGGAACCCCGCCGGCAATGGGCATGTAGTGCGACAGGCCGAAGGGATGACTGTGGGCGGTCGCCGCCGCGCCTGGCGAGAGGCACAACGCCGCAAACGCCCACGACGGCCAGCGGAGGCCGGTCCATACATCGAGCTCGGCTCGCTCGATGGCGGCCACGAAACCCCAACCCGCGAAGAGCGCCAGGAACGGATAGGCGGTGATCCAGTGCTTGGTGCCTCCGAAGATCGGCGACGTGGGGAGCGCGATGGCGAGCAAGGGAGCGAGCATGCAACCTAGCCAGAGCACCTCGGTTCGGAGGCCGGTCGTGTCGCCTAGCTTCGTTCGCCACGGCAGCCGCAACTCCGCACGTCGGTAGTAGAGGCCGAGCAGTGCGAGGGCCAGCACCGTGAGCGACACGGTGAACAAGGTCATCACGAAAGGGACGGAGAGCGGGAGTGGTGGCTCGAAGTAGCTCACGCCGAGATACTCGTACGTGTAGTGGACGTGCCGGAGGTGAAACCTCGCGTAGGCGAGCAAGCGGCCCCAGGTGTCATGCCACAACCACGGCCAGGTTCCGATCAACACCAGCGGCCCAATGACCAGCATCGTGGGCAGCCAGATGATCGAAGAGCGCTCGAGACGACCGGCACGCGCCTCGTCCCTGCGAATCCAAAGGAAGTGAATCAGGAAGATCCCTGGCAAGATCCAACTGTTGTGCTTTGTCGCTAGCGCAAGACCAAAGGCCAGGCCGACGAGGGGGACCCAGCGGCGGTCGGCCAACGCGCGCCAGTACGTGTACGCGGTCAGGGTGACGAAGAACGCGATTGGGATATCGAAGCAGGCGAGATGACTGTGATAGAAGACGCGCGGCATCAGGGCGAAGGCCAGGGCCGCGAAGAGCGCGCCCTGCCTGCGCATGACCGAGGCGCCCCAGGCGTAGATCAGCCAAAGCAGAAGGCCGGCCGTGAGCATTCCCGGAAAGCGAAACGCAAGTGACTCGTTGGGAAACAGGCCCAGGTGCTTCTGCGCCAGCCAGCTCCACGCAAAGCTGAGCTTCATCCAGGCCGGGTGCTCCCAGTTGTAGGCCCAGGCGCGATCGATGCTCTCGCGGCCGATCGCCAAAGCGGGATCCATGAAGAGCTGCGAAACCCAGCCCGCGTAGTTCTTGGCAGCGTGAACGTAGAAGCTCTCGTCCCGGGACATTCCCAAGTCCGCTGCGGTTCCGACCAGGATCAGCACGTACGCGACACCGAGACCCGCTCCGATGAGATGGTCGCGACGCTTCAAGGCCCTCGCGTCGATCATCGGCCCCCCCCGTAAAGTCGATGCGGTGCATCGGCCACGGGGCTACGCCCGCTTTGGACGGATGCGGACCAGCAGAAGAGTCGGGCAGTCGGATCCGGTGCTGTGGTCTCGAAGCGAACTTGCGCGCGTTCGCGGCCGACGCTCGAGGTGTCTACGTCGATGCCCGACCAGCCATCGCCGTCGTGATGAACGAGCTCGCCAATCAATTGATCGTCGAGCCAGACGCGCAGGGTGACTGGACTATGTACGCGTCGACGTTCGCTCTGGTAGTCGATGCCTCCGCGGATCACTAGACGCTCGCCGAGCGGCACATCGGGAAACGTCACGCGGACTGGATCGGCGCCCGCCGGATGCTGCCAGATGCAACGCCTCGGCTGAAGCTCGAGGTCCTGCAAGACGGTAGCGCCGACCCAGAGCCAAGGGCGCTGCGGGTCGCAAACGAAGCGCTCGGACGGCGTCATCGGACCGTGACCGAGCCCGCCAGGCGCGGGGCGCGCGCTCGTCCAGGAGCAGGGCTTGGATCCGTCGGTGGCTGCGAGCTCGACTTCCGCGTTCTCGATGTTCTCGACGAAGTCGTAGAGCACCTCGTCGGAGGACACGGTCCACATGCGAACCCGCACGCCATCGAAGTCTCTTTCGAGGGCCGGCGACTCCTCGCGCGTCGTCGCGCCGCGAATGCCGAGCTCCCAAACGCGATCGACTCCCGCAGGGTCGCCCGGAGCAGCCGCACGCAGCGACAGAAGGTCTCCGAGCTGACTCCGAACGATCGGGTCTGCCCACGATGGAGCCGCCACGATGCGGTCGGTTGCTTGGTAGCTCGCGCGTACGAAGGCCGATGCCGCCTCCCACGACTCATCACTCGGGACCGCCGCGCGGATCAGCGGATGCGCCACGAGCTCGAACACCGCCAAGCCAGCGATCAACACCCAAACCCACGCAGCGAGGCTCAGCTTTCGCCCTGCTTCCGCCACGCCGGTCCGATGCTAGCAGGGGTCAGATCATTCCGCAGCTTCGCAGACGAACTCGAAGGACCAGCCTTCCAGCGTGGGAGACCTAGCTGGGCTGTTGGTCGGGTTGAGCATGGCGGTGATCTGGATGTACGGAAGGCCATAGAGCTGGCCGTCTGCTATCAGTTCCTGGGTGAGGTTGAGCGTACGGCTCGTGGTATCGGTCGGAATGACGACCACCGCAGGGATTGCCGTGAGGAGCTCGGCTGCCGTATTGGCGGTGCGGATCTGAAACTCGATGGTCGTTGCCCCCGGCGTGCTTCCCGTCCAGGTCAGGTCGCCCCATTTGGGATGCTCGGGCGGAGTGTTGCAGCGGGCGGTGCTGTCGTAGACGTTGCGATAGAAACTCGAACCTGGGAACTCGTCAAACTCGTGCGCGGCCGCGTCGGGCACCATCACCCGGACCGGAATCCGCTCGACCTCGACCGCGTCGTCCGCCCGGGCCACGAGCTCGAAATCGAACACCTGAGAGGCTCCGGTTGGTGCAACCGAGGTGTTGGAGAAGATGACCTCGTACTCCAGGAAGGCGCCGACGTCGCAGCGGCTGCAGGTGTTGCCTGACCCGCTGCTGCATCGGAGAGGCTCGCCCTGTGCACAATCGTGGTGGCGAATCAGTGCGATGAAGTCCCGCTCGTCGACGGTGGTAGTGTCATTGTCCACGTCGAAAAGCTCGATGTCGTAGGCCGAGTCCGTCGTCGCGAGGGCGATGGTGTTGCTGATCGCCGAGTCCAGACCCTCGCCACTCGCGGTGGCGAGCTCCGTGACCCAGGGGCCGCCGGCCCGAGTGAGCGCATCTGTGGCAGCGGCGATGAGACGCGCGTCCATGTTGCCGTCGCTCACGGGGTCCATCGCGTCCCTCAAGGTGACGACGCTGGCGACGCGAACATCGCTCGCGAGCAACGCTGTTTCGACGTCGGTCCACACGACCGGTGCATCCGAGGTGAGCCACGTGGCGTCGGCGGGATCTCCGTCGTGCACGATCGAGATGCTGAATGCTCCTTCTGGCGTGTATCCGGGATCGGCTGCGGGAATGATACCGTCCGCAACCAGGTAGTATTGCTGCGCCGTCGTAGGCACCCAGCTGACCGCGCCCCAGTTGCCGACGCCGACCACGCCGCCATCGCATGCGAGCGCCATGGCTGGGTCGAGCAACGCATCGTCGAAGAGGGCTACGTTGGCGCCGGGCCAGTGAGTGTTGTTCGCAAACGCACTCGCACCCAGGACCGCCGAATCGAACCGCAGCGCAAGGACCACATCCTTGCCGTCCATGTCGACGCCGGGCGGGTCGGGGGGCACCGGCGGCGGCGAGGCACAACCCGGAGCGATGGCAGTGTTGACCTGATTCGTCAGGAGCGTGCTCATACCCATGAGCGTCAGCGACCTACCCGAGAGATCACCGAGGTCCAGGGACGTGGCGGCGCTATCGGCTGCCAATAGCGCGGGAAACATCTCGACCGGCGGTAGGTCCATGCCGCCCGCGCCAACCCCGAGCGCGAAGGGCGGATCTCCGTACTG